>JAIRNJ010000267.1 GCA_031258115.1 Treponema sp.
ATAAATACCTGCTCGTATATAGGGATCGTGTCGTATATACGCATCAAACATAATCCTTTTGGCGGCTTCGGAAACACCTACCGCTTGGGAATCACCATAATCCGAAAGGATAAAACCGCCCTCTGGTGTTGCCCAATGCCGGAGGAGGAGTTGCACTTCTTCGTCAATTTCGGAGGGACTTTTAAAGGGAAGGGTATGCTGTATATCGGCGCATGTGGAAAAACAGGTTTTACCCGCGAATTGTTTTCCGAAGGCTTCTATATCAAGTACCCTTGGCTGGAGGAGATTAAAAACATTTACCCCTGAATCAATGAGGCTTGGAATTAGGGATGTTATTTTACCACAGGAATGGAGCCATACATGCCACCCCGCTTCATGGCAAGCGTCAAAAATAATCTTGTACCTGGGTTTAAAGAATTCATCAAAAAGTTCGCGGCTGATAAAGGCGTTTAATTCCGTACCCCAGTCATCGGTAAAGCGGATTCCGTCAATTAAACCAGGAAAACGTCTGCTGATATTGTTAATAACACCAACATCAAATTCGACGATCCTATCGGTCAAGGCGGCCAGTTTGTCAGGTTCCATATAAAAATCAAGCATTAATCCTTCAAATCCCCTGAGGCTGTGTAACCTTTCAAAAAGCACCATGAATATACCGGTAACCACATATTTATCACCGAGGTTTTTTGCCTTTTCCTCCATTCCGGCGTAAAAAACGACATTATCAGGATCGGGGAATTCATAATTCGCCAGGGTAGCCCAATCCGCGAGGGGATGTTTAATGACCAAGCCCATGTTTGCAACTTCACTTCTTCCCCAGGTACAGCCCCATTCGTCTACGGTTTCCCGTTTGCTTCTATCTCCGGTTCCGATCTGATTCCACCCAAGGCCTATGGTATCGCTGATGTTGTAAGCCCAAAATTCCATAGGAAGCCTGTCAGGAGTTCTAAATTCGATGGCTCGCTTAATCCGTTCCTTGCTGATCATACTTGGCTCCTTTTATCCCTTGATTGCTCCGGACATTAGTCCTTTAACAAAATATTTCTGTCCTATAAATGCCAAAATAGTAATAATAGGTATACAGGATATAAAAGCCCCTGCCAATGGCGCACCATAGGTTATTTTAAAACCCGCCGCTTGTATTTGCATAAGTCCTATGGGCAAAGTGTACATGCTGTTTTTATTCAAATAGATACAGGGTGTCATAAAATCATTCCAACTGTTCATGAAAATAAGCAGCCCCTGTAGACCGAACGCTGTATTTTAAAAAAACGGCAGGATGGCGTGGTATAAGGGATTAACATCTATGTGCCTCCAACAGCTTTTCCATAAAATGGCAGGGCTTAACCCATACCAAACATCTTTTCCTTTAAATCCAGATAATAAAGATAATCAACAGGTTTGACATTAGGGGGGCATAAATGATCACAGAATGGTATAAAACCTCCCCTTGCCACATATTTTTCCAGGGACTGGAGGTATTTTTTTATAGAATCGGGTCCTTCGCCAAGGCACATCTTGTCTACGCCTCCCATGATACGCAGGTCCTTCCCATATTCGTCAAACAATACGCCGGGATGGATACAGCTTTTTACCTCATAGGGAAAGAGGCAGTTAATACCGCTTTCAAGAAAAAGGGGAAGCAAAGGCCGGATATCACCGTCACAATCGGTGTACCATATATCAATACCATATGCTTTTAGTTTGTTATTGATCCTTTTGTATCTTGGCACAACTACTTCCTTGAAGAAATCCAGGGATACAATAGGCCCGTGGTTAAAACAGATATCTTCCCAGCCCGCGGCAAAATCAAATTTAAAATGCGGCAGCAGTTGATCCATAGCCTGCTCAACACATCGGCAGACTGTTTCCACCATATCTTCAACCATTTCAGGATAGTCGTAGACCGCGTAAGCCAGGCCCTCAAAAGTGAGCATGTCTCTAATCTTGCCTATCATGGAACCACAGTGAATTCCCAGGGGGAAGTCCCGGACTTCATCATCCGGAAGGTCTTTTTTTATTGCTTCGATATCAAGCTTTCGGCTTGGATGATTCAGGTCAAAATGTTCTGTTTTGATCTTCTTCCAATCTTCAGGGTCAGTGATTGAAGACTTCAAACAATGAGGAATTGAACTACCTCTTCCATCAAGCGGTACTTCGACAACAAGACCATCCTGGTTGATAATTATTTTTGAATCTTCCTTGACTTCAATTATTTTCTCCTCTATCGGAGGACTCATAAACGTAGTAGCCCGGCCTATGTATTGAATTCTGTCAAATGAAAAAAAGAGGTTTGCCTCAGGGGTACATCTAATATTATTATCAACAAAAATATCCCATTGGGTAAAATTTTCTTTCCAGTATCCAAATTCCATATTAAAACACCGATCCACGCTTTGATAGTGCATTTGCCGGTTGAACCTTTCCCTGTCGGTCATTGTTGACTTCCATTTGCCGCGGATTGGATGTATACTCATAACTCCTCCTAATCTAAAAAGCCGGATGCTGGCGTTTCAGTTTTGGTTTCTTTCCGTAGATGATAAAAAAGGCGATAGAAGAAAGCGCTATCAGCAGGGTGGAATACACAAAAGATATGGCTTTGGCGTTCAGGCTCGCTTCCTCGTTGCTGGCGGCGCGGATCACCGGTCCAAGGGGCTGCATCAGGGGATGGTAGAGCAGCACGGTTATGTCATATTCGGCCAGGAAACCGTTAAAGCTCAAAGCAATGACGGAGATAACCGCGGGCAATATTACCGGTATAATCACCCGTATCATCGTATAAAAGGATCCGGCGCCCAGGCTCCTGGCCGCTTCTTCCAGGGATTTGTCCACGCTGAAAAAGGCCGCTTTTATCATCCTAAGGGAGAAAGGTATTCTCGCAATGATATAACCGAATAAAAGGAAATAAATTGTTCCAATCAGGACTTGGTTAAAAATAACGGGCTGCCTGGTATTAAACGTCGTGATCAATCCAAGGGCTATCATGGTTGAGGGCAGCATCCAGGGGATGAGCATGCCGTATTCCAGAAGGGGTGTAAATTTATCCTTCCCTTTATGAAGAATCCGGGAAACCAATATTGCCAGCGCCGCGACAACCACAGCCGAAACCGCGGAATAAAAAATACTTACGCCAAAAGGCCGGTAGGCGTCTGATTTTGTCAAAAGATACACATAGTTGGCAATGGTAAAATCGCTTAATTTTAAGGTACCCGAAAGTATCGCCCGGGAATTTGAAAAAGAATACAGCACTACCAGCACTATGGGAACCGCGTAAATCAGGAAAAAAAACCAGGCCACACCATGGAGCGCCGCATTGATCACCGGGTTATGGATTTTCAGCTTTTTGATTCTCGATGTTACTTTGGAAATCGAAATATAATGCCCTTTTCTTTCGAACTTGTTAAAAAGGATTATCAATAGCATAGTAGAAAGTCCGAGGATTATCGACATGAGGGCCGCCAGATCCTGGGAATAAGGCGCCCTGGAGAAGTCAATTATAAGCGGGCTTATGGTCTGAAAGTCCACGCCTCCCACTACCAGGGGCGCCGACATGGCGCCTAATCCCGTAAGAAAGGTCAGTATGGTAATCGCGAAAAGAGTCGGCAGGAGAACCGGCATCACTACCTTGACCAGGATCTTCCCCGGCGAGGCTCCCAGGTTCCGGGCGGCCTCGATGGTCTGGTAATCTATGCCCCGGATGGCGTTTGTTAAAAATATCAGGTGGTTTGACGTACAGGCAAAGGTCATGATGAATATGACCGCCCCATAACCGGTAAACCAGTCTTTATTCATGCCGGTAAAAAAGCCGGCCGTCAGATTGGTAATTATTCCGTTGGAACCGTAAATAAATTTATAGCCGTTACAGAGAACGATACCGCCGTACACAAGGGGGGTCATATAGCCTATCTTAAGGAATTTGGCGCCTTTTATGTCGATGTATTCGGTAAAAACAACCAGGATGGTCCCAACGACATTCACGGTAACCACCATGGAAGCCGCGAGTATAAAGCTATTCCGTATGGCCTTTATGGCCCGGGCGGAACTGAACAGCCTCTTAAAAACATCGAGGGTAAAGGACCCATCTTTATACAGTATCCTTACCACCATGTTGATGTTAGGATAGACAAGGAAGGCCGCTATGAACCATATCAGTAGGAGCCTGATAACCAAATCAGGAATATTTATTTTTGATTTTAATGTGTTTTCCATATCGGCCTATTCCTCGAAAAACATGACATCGTTAATGTCAAAATACAAATCGGTTTTTTCCCCGGCTTTGTAGGACGAACGGCCGTCGTTCTTCTCTATGCCTTTGATAAATTCACCGCCTATATCAAAGGTGTATTTTGTGTATATACCGTAATATTCACGATCCGCCACAACGCCGGGAAAGCTTATGTTACATTCCAGATACCGGCGGGTGTTTACACGCTCGATCCTGATATAGCCCCTTATATTTCCGGCAGTTTCCCTGCCCGACTGCCGGAGTACTTCCCGCAGGATATTGGGCGAAAGCCGGTTTATATCGCCGATAAAATCGCAGACAAATTCGGTGGCCGAATGGTTATATATCTCGTCCGGCGTCCCGGTCTGTTCGATTTTCCCTTTGTTAAAGACGGCGATCCGGTCCGAGAGGGTAAGCGCTTCTTCCTGATCGTGGGTAACATAAATAGTCGTTATTCCCAGATCCTTTTGGAGGCGTTTAAGCTCGCCCCGCAGCCCTACCCTGAGTTTCGCGTCCAGATTGGAGAGGGGTTCGTCGAGGCAGAGAATATCAGGCTCCATGATGATTGCCCTGGCCAGGGCCACCCGCTGCTGCTGACCCCCGGAGAGTTCGGCCACATTGCGCTGGAGCTGATCCCTGGTCAAGTCGATCTTCTTTGCCACCGCTTCTACTTTTTTGGCAATCAGTTCCCGGCGCGCTTTTTGTACCTTGAGCCCGAAGGCGATATTCTCGTAGACAGACATACTCGGAAAAAGCGCGTAGCTTTGAAACACGATACCTATTTTACGTTTCTCCACCGGCACGCCGGTGATGTCTTTGCCGCTGATTTCGATTGAGCCCTGGCTGGGTGTGATAAACCCCGCCAGGGCGCGCAGGGTCGTTGTTTTTCCACAGCCCGAGGGACCCAAGAGAGTAAAAAATTCTCCCCGGTTTATGACCAGGTTAAGCCCGTCAATCGCGGTAAAATCACCGTACTTGATTTGGACGTTCTTGAACTCTATCTGGCTCCCCCCTGGGCTGTTGGTTAAAACTGTTTCAAAACCAAGGTTTTGAAACCGCTCATCTTACAAATTCAAGCTGGATCTTTTCCACCCATTTGTCGATGTTTGCGGAACAGAGGGCCCAATCAAAGGGCTGGGGCTGGAGTCTTGCCAGGAATCCTTTCATGGTTTGGCTAATGCCCTCTTGGGCATCGGCTCTGGCGGGCAAATGACCGAAACGCCGGGACCATTCGGTTTGGGCTTCAACCGTCCCAAACCATTCGACAAAGGCCTTGGCCTTTTCAAGATTTTTCGT
>JAIRNJ010000006.1 GCA_031258115.1 Treponema sp.
ACTTCTCCGCGTGGCGGGGAACTCTTTCTTATAGGTGTGGCAGGACACCGGCGCAACCGGGAAGAGGCCATTCAATACGCTCTTGAAGATGCGGCCCGCAAGGCGGCCCTGTATCAGCATGTCTGGGCCTATTTTGCCCTGAGGGAAAAGAGGGGTCTGGGGTATCTGGATATTGATATAGCCACGGACAAGCGGCTCGTCTATGCTGAAGATTATAAAAAATACACGGCGAATCTTAGGTATGACGCCTCCGCCGATATTTTTGAAAACCGGGATTTTGTCATGGTACGAACCCGTTATGCCGCTTCGGCGCCGGCTGTGGATCATCTTGTTTCCGAGGGCCGGCCTTCCTGGACTGAGGTTCCGCCGCAAAGGATCTCTTCCTATCCTGCGGGTGTCGGCTATGCAAACCCCCACCGGAATGTAAAGGATGCGGTTTCCGCTTCCTGCGAAGCTGCGGTCTATGCCCTGGTACGGAATTTGTCCAGTACGGTCAGTTCCAGTCAGACCGCAATTGATGAAAATGGAAGTTTCCTGAGTACCAGGAAAAACGACACCGTCAATGAGGTTGTCTCTTCCGGGGCGCTGAGTGGTTTCTATGTTCTTGAAATATGGATAGATCCGTCGAACCGGTCTGTATGGACTCTGGCAATATGCAGCGGAAACGGCGGGGAAAAATAAGGGGGAAAAAATGAAGAAATTTTTTTTACTTATCGTTGCGGTCGTTGCGGCGCTCTGCATAAGCGCCTGCGCTTCCGGTCCCAAGGTCAGCAGGGAATCTTCGCAGGAGGATCTTTCCGGGTACTGGAACAATAATGATGTTAAAATTGTCTGCAGCGATCTTATTGATCAGTGCCTCAACAGCAAAACCATCATTGCCGCCTATGCGAAAGAGCAGCGGGTTCTCAGGGTTATGGTTGGAACTTTCAGGAACGAAAGTGACGAACACATCAATACTTCCATTATTTCTTCCACCATGGAGATAACGCTGGACAATTCAGGGATCTTCCGTTTTGTGGAAGGAGGGGAAGCCCGTGAACAACTCCGGGCGGAGCGGCAGGATCAGCTCTACAATGCCAGTGAGGCAACCGCCCCGGAACTGGGGATGGAGACTGCGGCGGACTACATACTGACAGGTTCGGTGAAGAGCAGTGTTGACCGGGCGGGAAACCGGACCAGCCGTTCATACATGGTACGGGCGGAGCTTACCGACATAGAAACCAATGAGCGGGTCTGGAGCGGCATGAATACGGATATCAACAAGACCGTGGTTAATCCTTCGGCAAAGTGGTAGTGCGGCGGGGAGGCAGGAACGGTGAAGATAAAAAAACAGGCCGTACCGGCACTAATTCTGCTTCTTCTCCTGAATTCCTGCTCTTCCGAGCCCCGGCGCCGTGTGGATGGACTGGCTGAACGGGAACAGTTTCTTGAAGCCGCGGACAACCTGGAAGAACACAAAAAGAAACTGTACAGGAATATTGATAAACCGCTCTACTATCTGGACAAGGGAATGCTGACACATTATGCCGGTCTCACCGGGGAGTCCATAGAACTTCTGCAGACCGGGGAGCGGGCCATTGAAGAGGCTTATGCAAAGAGCATTACTCAGGAAATCGGCACCTTTCTTGTAAACGACAATGTCAGGGAATATGACGGTGAAGACTACGAAGACATCTACATAAATACTTTTAATGCGCTCAATTATTACCGCCAGGGGGACACGGAGGGCGCGCTGGTGGAGATCCGGCGGATGAATAACAAGATCCGTTATCTTTCCACCAAGTACGGAGCCGAGGTGAGCAATCTGCAGCGCTATGCCCTTGAAAACGGAACCGAGATTCCCCCTTCGGATATTGGAGACATGCAGTTTTCCGATTCCGCCCTGGCCCGCTATCTGGGACTTCTCTTTTACCGGGGTGAAAGGCTCTTTGACGACGCACGGATCGATCGGGAGGGGCTTAAACTGGCCTTTGCCAATTCGCCTTCGGTGTACAATTACCCCGTACCGGCATCGGTGGACGGAGAACTTGAGATACCCCAGGGCCATGCACGGCTCAATATCATTGCCTTTACCGGCTTCTCCCCGGTAAAGGAGGCGGTTACCCTGAGAATCCCCATAGGATTGACGAATTATGTCAAAATATCCCTGCCCAGGATGGTATACCGGCCTTCCCGCATCAAAGGGGTGGAGATATTGCTGGATGACGGAAGGCGGGAGAGGCTTGAACTCCTCGAAGATATTGAAGCGGTAGCCAGGGAGACCTTTAAGGAAAAAGAAAATATGATCTATGTTAAGACCATAGTCCGGGCGATTGCGAAATCTCTTGCGAGTTACGCGTGGGATGCGGCCGCGGATGAGACGGAGGATGGTGTAGCGAGTCTTGTGTTCAGCCTTTTGGGTCTTACCAACAGGATCTATGCGGAAGCCAGCGAACAGGCGGATTTGAGGGTCTCCCGTTACTTTCCCGGCAAGGCCTGGATCTGCGGGGTAAATCTGCTCCCCGGAATTTATTCCTTTACGGTGAATTATCTTGATCCGTCCGGCGGGATTGTCGCAAGTTCCCGGTATGAAGATGTGATCATTCTCAGGAATCAATTAAATTTGACGGAGGCAATATGTCTGCAATAAAAATAAAGACGCTTGTGGCGTTGGTAGTAATACTGTTATGGGCCGGCTGCGCCGGTGCGCCGCCCCCTTCCGGCGGAGGCGGCAGCGCTTCTGCCGAGGCTGCCGCATCTTCGGCCCTGGCCGCCATGGACGGCGGCGGAAATGCGGGGCCGGTTCCGTCTTCCGCGGGGACGGCAAAACCGGGCGAGGAGCCTCTGTGGGTACGCAGTCCGGACAGGGTTTACAGTACTTTACAGTATGTAAGCGCCGCAGGTTACGGGAGCGACAGGACTGTTGCGGAAAAAAATGCGTTAGCAAACCTTGTTTCCCGCTTCGGGCAAAATATACATGCCGATCAGAGGGTGGTGGAAACCTATACGGAAGCGGCCCGGAGCGGCTCCCTCCAGTCATGGGCCGCCGGGACTGATGTAACCAGCACGGTGAACATCAGCAATTCCCTTGATACCCTGGTGGGCGCGGAAATCAAGGATCACTGGTTCGACGGCAAGAGTACCTACCATGCGGTGGCGGCGCTGGAAAAAACCGCGGCCCGGGAGAGTTACGGGAGCCTCATCAGGACAAACCAGGACATCATCGAAGGGCTTACCGCCATGACGGATGCGGAAAAAAACAGTCTTGACGCATATTCCCGCTACCGGCTTGCCGCGGCCATTGCGGACATGAACGGCAGTTATGCTTCCGTGCTTTCCTATGTGGGAGCGGAAGGTTCCGGCGTGGATCTTAAAACCCTCAAACCGGGCAATGAGTACCGTCTGGCCGCGGTGGAGATAACCAAAAACATCCCCATCTATGTCAATGTTTCGGGAGATAGAAACAACAGAATAAAAAGCGCCTTTTCCCAGGTTTTAAGTAAACAGGGGTTTAGAACCGGGCAGAGCAATTCCCGTTATGTCCTGGACGTAAACTGTGCCCTGGAACCGGTGGAGTATCCGGGACAGACAAATAAATTTGTCCGCTACAATATCGACGCCAATCTTGCCGACAACGGAACAGTGTTACTGCCCTGGAATATCAGTGATCGTTCAGGCCATGTTTCCGTAGAGCAGGCGGAAAACAGGGCGTTAAGCGCCGCGGAAAAGAAGATCGGCGACAGTTACGGCGAAGAGCTTACCAGGTATCTTTCAAGTCTGCTGCCCGAAAAAAAGTAGGCGGATGCAAGACTTATTCAACAACCAACCGGGTTGTTGAATAAGTCCAATACCGGGGAGGGGGGATATGAAACAATATATTCGCAAATATAAGGAATTCATCGACAATCTGCCTGTCTGGGCCGAAGAACTGGCAAACAAATATGGTTCCAAGACCGCCAACCTCTATATACTGCACGGGAATATACGGGACTATCTTCCCCATGAGCAGAACGAAGGAGAGTTTATCTTTGCCAGGGTACAGGACTACATTTCCGAGGTGCTCTTCGGCAACCGGCACATCATTGTCTTTTATGACCGGTCTTCCGGAATAAGTTTCTGTACCGATGAAATGAAGAAGGACTACGTTTCCGTGATGAGCCGCTGTTTCCCCGAGGCCGATCCTGCGGATTTTTTTTCTACCGATCCTACAAAAAGTTTTACCCATCTTGAAAAATATTTCCTCCTCAGGATTCCCAGGGATAACCGGGACGGAGAATGCCGCATGGTGCTTATTATCGACTATGCGGAAACCATCGCCCCGGCAGGAGAGCTGATCCGGCTTTCCGAGGAGGATCGGTTCTGTTTTGTTACCCTGAGCCGCTGGGCCAATAACCCGATCTTTACCGATGGCGACATATCCGTCATCCTCCTTACGGAAAACCTTTCCGATCTTTCTTCCCGCCTGGTTAATTCCCCTTCCACTGTGAAGGTAGGAGTTCCCTTCCCCGACGAAGAGACCAGGGAAAGTTTTCTGGTTTCAAGGCAGCAGGAGGGGAGGCTTCCCCTGGAGAAGGGGCTCTTTCCCCAGCAGGTTGCGGCAATGACCAGCGGCCTTAATCTGATGCACCTCAACCAGATGATCATGGAACGGGAGGAGGAAGGCCAGGCCCTCACGCTGGATTACCTGAGACGGGCCAAAAAGCTGATGATCGAGAATGAAGCGGCGGGTCTCCTTGAATTTATGGAGACCGGTTTTACCCTGGATGACGTTTCCGGGCATGAGTATGTAAAGAAGCAGTTCAAGAACGCCGCCAAGGCTATCAAACACGGGCAACTGGATGTACTTCCCATGGGCTACCTGATTGCCGGGCCCGTGGGTACGGGAAAGAGTTTTATGGTCAGCGCCTTTGCCGGGGAGATCGGCATTCCCATGGTGAAGTTCCGCAACTTCCGCTCGAAATGGCAGGGGGTAACCGAATCCAACCTGGAACGGGTACTCAACATCCTCAAGTCCATGGCCCCCGTGGCGGTGATGATTGATGAGGCGGATGCTTTTTTGGGAGACCGGGATCAGGAAGGGGATTCGGGGGTGAGTAACCGGGTCTTTGCCCAGATTACCAGCTTTATGGGGAATACCGAGTACCGCGGGCGGATCATCTGGTTCCTCATCACCTGCCGGCCCGACCTTATTCCCATCGACCTGAAACGCCAGGGCCGGGCGGAGGAACATCTTGCCCTTTTTTACCCGGAAACCGATGAAGAAAAAGTGGCTCTCTTCAATACCCTGGTAAAAAAGAACAAACTCCAGGTACACAAATTTTCCATTACAGAACTGTTCCGCAGGCACCACTACGAGATGAGCGGCGCAGACCTTGAAGCCCTGCTGGTGCGGGCCAAGCAGAAGGCCATTTTGGAAAACCACACCTTTATCAGCCGGGAAGACATGGAAGAGGTGATGGAAAACTACAACCCGCCTGCCTATCCCCACGAGATCCGTTTACAGAATCTGGTAGCCGTCCGGGAGTGTACCTCCAAACGGATGGTTCCCAAACGTTTCCAGATGGACGACACCAGGCTGATGAAGGAGATCCAGGAACTCAAAATCCTCTCGGGGGAGCGGGGCTGAAGGCATACCGGTTAAGGCGCGGCCGTCGTTGTTTTTTCAAGCCCTTTATGCTAGCATCTCCCCATGAAGTACAGTCAAGCCTTTATTCCAACGCTGAGGGAAGTTCCCTCGGATGCAGTTATCGTCAGCCACCGGCTGATGTTCCGCTCCGGCATGATCCGCAAGCTCGGTAACGGTCTCTTTGCCTACCTTCCTCTGGGGCTGCGTTCCTTCCGCAAGGTCGAACAGATTATCCGGGAAGAGATGAACGCCATCGGTTCCCTGGAGATTAAACCCACCGTGGTGGTGCCCGGCGAACTCTGGAAGGAATCGGGCCGCTGGGACTCCATGGGCGAGGCGCTGCTCCGTCTCAAGAACCGGCTGGGCCTTGATTTTGTTGTGTCCCCAACCGCGGAAGAGGCTTTTACCAGCGTTGTCCGGGATGAGCTTTCCAGTTACCGCCAGCTTCCCCTTTCGCTTTACCAGATAAATACCAAGTACCGGGACGAGATCCGTCCCCGTTACGGGGTCATGCGGGGCCGGGAATTTGTGATGAAGGATGCGTATTCCTACCATACCGGCGACGAGAGTCTCGATGAGCATTATCAGGCCCAGGGCAGGGCTTACCGCCGGATCTTCAAGCGCTGCGGCCTTACGGTAATCCCTGTCAAGGCGGATTCCGGGGCCATGGGCGGCACAGGCTCCGAAGAATTTATGGTGGAGAGTGAAGTTGGGGACAATACCCTCCTCCTGTGCAGGGTCTGCGATTATTCCGCCAATGTGGAAAAGGCTGAATGTAAACTGGATTACAGCCCCCGCTTCGACATCAATCTGGCAAAAGGAGCCGCTTCCCGGACTCCCTCCATGGAAAAAATTGCCACTCCGGAAGTCAGGACGATTGAGGAACTCTGCAGCTTCCTCAAAACCGGTGCAAAGAGTTTTATCAAAACCCTGATCTACCGGGCCCTGAATGTCGAGCTTGACCTTTCCGGCGCGCCGGGCTGCGGCAGCCTGAAACAGCAGAAGACTGCTCCCGGCGCTCCCGCATCGTATCCCGAGGCCTTCTTTGCCGTGGCAATCCGGGGAGACCTTGATGTAAACGAGATAAAACTTGCCGCAGCCCTCAAGGCTTCGGAGGTGACGCTTGCCGCGGATGCCGATGTGCGGCGCATTACCGGCGCCCCTGTCGGTTTTGCCGGGCCTGCGGGCCTTGCGGCCGTGCCTGTCATCGCGGACTTTACCGTTACCGGTATGAATGACGCGGTTACAGGCGCGCTTGAAAAGGATCTCCACTATCGGCATGCCGCGTACGGCCGGGATTTTGAAGCATGGCTTATTGCCGATCTCCGTACCGTCAGGGCCGGAGATCACTGTCCTGTCTGCGGCGGGGAACTCTACGAAAAGAAGGGCAATGAACTGGGACATATTTTCAAGCTGGGCAATAAATATACCAGGTCGATGAACGTAAGCTATTTGGACGAGGAAGGGAAGAGCAGGATTCCTACCATGGGTTGCTACGGCATCGGCCTTGACCGTACCCTGGCGAGTATTATCGAAGAACACCACGATGATGCGGGGATCATCTGGCCTGCCACCGTGGCCCCTTACCATGTGATCATAATCCCCATCAAATATGAAGGAACGGTAAAAACCGCGGCGGACACTCTTGCGGCCGCTCTTGAGCATGCAGGCATTGAGGTGCTGCTTGACGACAGGAATGAAAGGCCCGGCGTAAAGTTCAACGATGCAGACCTTCTGGGAATTCCCTGGCGGGTAGTGGTGGGCGAAAAGAACCTTGCCGCCGGCAAGGTTGAAGCCAGGCGCCGCAGCGAAAAGGAAAATCGGCTTTTGGATCTAAAGGAAGCCGCGGACAAACTGAGCGGCTGGATCTACGGAGAGATCGGGGAACTCAATTCTCAATGCTAATCTGTTTTGTCAGGCCCGGGAGTGTTTTCGCAAGGACGGCCGTATCGCTTTCTATGCCGGCCTCCCAGTCTTCCCGGGCCCAGATCGTGGTGCTGAGCCTGTCCGCATAGGAGGCGGGCTTGCCCCCTGTCTCTTCAAAGGCGCCGAGGTAGGGATAGAGGGAAGCCAGTCCGGCATTGATTCCGGCAAGTTCCCTGTATGCGGCGTCTACCGAAGGGTAATCCCTCAGTTCATAGGCGCTGCGCGCAAGGCCCAGCAAAGCCAGTGCGTTCCCGGCATCGGCGTGGAGAAGTTCCCGGTAGCGGTTTAAGGCTTCCGGAAAGTTTCCCCGGATAAAATTCAGGTTGGCCAGATTCAGTCTGGCCCGGGAACTGTCTGAACGGGTGAAGCTTTCTTCAGCCTTGTTCAGAATCCCCGCGGAACCGTAGAGATTCCCAAGTCTGTTGAGGAGGGAAGAAGAGGAAGCCGCATTGGAAGCAATTTGATTTTCCAGATCCCGGATTTTTCGGGCGAGTGCAATGCTGCTGTATACGTCCAGGGAAGCTTCAATAGCAGGAATAATATCTGCCGAATCGGGAAGGCCCCTTGTTTTCAGGGCGCTGTCCGGTACGCTTACCGGCGGATAAACTTCCCAGGAGCCGGTCATTGGGTAGAGCGCGCTGAACCTTTCCGCAGGCCGGAGGTCCTCATCGGCGGCCCGGGAACGGGACCCCGCTTCCTGCGCCCTGGTATCGCTCTCCCCGGAACGGTTGGTTTCATTCCGGTACTGTTTCTGCAGTTTTGAATTCCGCCATTCCTGGCCTCCGGTTTTCCAGGCATAGTAAAAACCTTCGCCCAGTACGGTAACTTCAAGGGGCGTCCAGTACGTATCCATGTAGTAGATAAGATCGCCGGGAGAGAAGAAAGAAGCGGCCTCTTCATCATTCATGCCCGAATCAAAGGCAATAAAAATGTGGCCCGGAATCGTGATAAAGGCAGTATCAATGCCGAGTACTTCCAAAAGGGAACAGAAGAGAATCGAAAGATCGTCGCAGTCGCCGCCGCGGTAGTAGAGTGTCTGGTATGGGTAGTTAAGGCTGTCAAGGCTTGAGGCATTTTCCTTCATCTCCACATAGGAACTCGAAGGATCGATGATATAGTTCATGCCGTATACATTGAGGGCTTCAAAAAGTCCCAGGGCATATTGCATGTTCCGGGGTATGTCCGGCCGCATCCGTTCATCGACGATGGATGCTATGTGCCGCGCAAAAAGCCGTGCCGCAGGATCCTGGGCGGAAACAAAAGACGAAGCGCGGCGGTCGTCGTCCCATGTCATTGCATTGCGGTGGAAGACCGGCATCCGCAGGGGGAACGAAGCCTGCTTGCGGGCGCCGAGGCTCCGGTAATCAATGCTCAGTTGGGCGTTGGCATTGATGTTTTCGGTAAGGTTCATCATGGACTCGTTGAAGAGCGCCGTTACCGGAACTTCCGCCGATTCACCCGGCTTAAGAGCCGGAATGCCGGCAAAAATCGTGGGCCGGTTCATAAAGCGTTCCAGAAAGAAGGAACAATTAATCGCAGTAATGGTGTTGGGTTCGTCATTGGTAACTTTAATGTATGCAATGGGGTTGTTTTCATACCACGCGTAGGATACGGGGAAAACCCGGCGCTGTTCCAGCATTTCCCCCCTGACGCGGGCCCTGTGTCCCAGAAGTTCATTCAGGTTGAGGCTTATGCCTCCTCCCAGGCCGACAGTATTGAGGGAAGGTTCATCGCTGTACCATGTGTAGGAAACGCCTGTAAAGAGGGAAAGGTAGGGGAGGACATGAAAGGCGGCGGAGAGGCCCGTTCCGATTTTTCCGCGGAAACTCTGCTCTCCGTTCCAGTTAAGCTGGTAGAAGCCGAGATCCGCCTGGATGCGGAGGCTGAAACGGTCGGTAAAACGCCGCTGGAACAGGGGGCCGAGACCTCCCTCAAAAAGGTTGATATATGATCCCTGGATAACCGGCAGAACCGAAAGGCCGCCGGAAAGGGAAAGCCCGGTAAAGGAGAGTATCGCCCAGTCAATACCCGCGTTTGCCCCAAAACCCGGCCCGGTGTTTTTTGAACGCAGTGGAACGACCGCCCCCGGCGACACCCTAAAAGACCATACCTGTTCCGCAAAACCGGATACGGCGAGAAACGAAAAGATTAAAACAGCAGCAATGTGTCTTTTCACTCTGCCCTTCGGCCTCCCGCCTATTCTCCCCGCCGCAGCCTTAGCTGTTCAAGTCCCCGCAGGGCAGTGTCGTTTTCTTCATCCATGGACAGAACACGGGCGAACCAGTTTTCCGCGGCATCCAGATTTTTTTCCTGCAGGTAGATATTCCCCAGGTTGTTCATGGCGTTTATGTAACCCATAGAAGCGGCCCGTTCATAGCTGTTTTTGGCTTCCGCCATCATTCCCGACCAGTTGTAGAGATTCCCCAACTGATTGTAGAGTCTGCCGCCGGGATCGGATGCAAGCTGAGTCCGTGTTTCGCTTATCTTGGGCCCCAGTTCGGCGGCAATATAACGCATGATATCCGTTTCCGCCGCGGCGCGTACCGCTTCATCCGCGGGCTGTTCAAAGCGCAGGTTCTGCGGCGGGAGACTTGCCGGCGGATAGTTGATCCATGCCCCCCGGAAGCGGTAAAGTCCGGGGCTTTCTCCGGATGCCAGAATTGTTGAGAGTTTTTCGGCAGCCTTGATCCAGCTATTGGTAAAACCCTCGTTAAAGGCGCCGCATGCCAGCGGCAGCCAGGCCTCGTTATCAATAATAAGGAGCCTTTCCATGTTGGTGAAAAACCGGGAAGCTTCCTCTTCACTGCTGTCAAGAGAGAAGAAGACAATAAATTCGCCCTCCAGCGGTATGATACCCGCGCTTATACCCGCGGCTTCAAGCAGCGCTCCATAGAGGAGCCCCATATCCACCGCATCCCCTGTACGGTATGCCATTGTCTGAATGGGGAACTGTACCAGGCTGAGTTCATTGTTCTTTATGAGTTCACCCTGGGTATTAACGCTCTTTACCCCTGCACAGATGAGTGCATTGTAAAGGTACATGGCAAACTGCATGTTTTGGTTCAAGCCGTTCCACCTGCTGCTCCGGGCAAGACCGGTAACCGCCTTCTGGAATTCGAGAATGTCAGGGTCCGTTGGGGATACAAAGGCTGCCAGCGCGGCGCTGTCCCTCCAGGGGAAACTGTTCCGGCTGTAAACCCGCAGGGAGATGCTGGATACGGAGACCCTTTCCCTGCCCAGTAGCGTATAACGGATCACCAATTCCCCGGTAATCCTGCCGTTTTCGGTAAAGTTGAGGAGGGCAGGCGCAAAATCCGCGTAAAGCGGCAGTTCACAATGGCGGTTTTTGGGGATCATGGCGAGCGTGCCGCAGGGATACTCACCGGTAGTGTATTCCCCTGCCCGGAAACTTACCCGTACATTGCGGATCTCGGCGCTTTCCTCGTTACGGATGTTCAAAACGGCCACGGCATTCCGCTGATACAGTGAACTGAAAACGGGGAAGACGGCTTCATTCTGCTTCACCGAAACCGCCAGACCGGAAGCAGAGGCCCTGGTTTCCAGAACTATCTGTACGCCGAGCCCGGTAAAAAAACCGTTGAGGGCCTCATTTCCGTATCTATTGTGGTACTGCCTGAAGCCTCCGTGGGCGGAAATGCTGAAAGAAGGTGTAAAACGGAAACCGAGTTCCAGATCTCCCTGGAACCAGAGGGAAGAGGAAGAGCTGTTACCCACGATGCCGCCATAGTAACCCAGGGCAAATTCTCCCCTGGTAAGAAGACGGGACAGGGGATAGTAAAAAAGCCCCAGATTGCCGCCGAGGGAGTAGAGTTGGATGTTCCCTTCCGCCCCGGAACCCAGGGGAAGGTATGTGATACTGCTTACAAGACCGGCGCTGTGTCCGAGCCCCAGGGGGTTGGTAAGTATGCTGGAAATATCGGCGTCAAGAAGGAGTTCCCCGCCGCCGCCTACACTATAGTGGCTCATGTTGTAATCGCCCAGGGGAATGAAGGTAAAGGCTCTCGGGCGTATATTCACATCCAGCGCG
The DNA here is from genome assembly GCA_031258115.1 of Treponema sp. Taxonomy (GTDB): domain Bacteria; phylum Spirochaetota; class Spirochaetia; order Treponematales; family Breznakiellaceae; genus JAIRNJ01. The sequence continues at coordinate 11,580 of JAIRNJ010000006.1, forward strand.
GAAAGCATCTGCCCTGCAGAAAGAATAAGTATAAACAACAGAGACGGATTTTTCCGGTACATAGACGCCACAACTTCATTATCCTACACACGATTTTATGAAAAATCTACCGAGGCTCTTTCAAAACTTCAGTTTTGAAAGAGCAACCACTAAAAAAAGCAGTTTTGTAGGCCGTAGGCCGAAAAACTGCAGGAGCTTCGGCAAGGGACCGCAGGTCCACACCAACCGGGTTTTGCAAGAAGCTCTACCGTGAACATTAATTCATTTTGTGATATTGTGGGCGGATGACCCTGTCTTCCCTCTTTAGTGACAAACAATTCTACCGTTCCCTTTTTGCCGTTGCCATGCCCATTGCCCTGCAGAATCTGGTGAACGCCTTTGTAAACATGCTGGATACGGTGATGATAGGCCGTCTTGGTACCGTGGAAATCGCCGCCGTGGGACTGGCAAACAATTTTTTCTTTCTCTATCAGATCATCCTCTTCGGGGTTAGTTCCGGCGGTTCAATCTTTACAGCCCAGTTCTGGGGCAAGCGGGATCTTGCCGGGATCAAAAAGAATACCGGTTTCTGCCTCTCTCTCAACCTGGGTCTAAGCCTCCTCTTTGCTTTTGTGAGTTTTCTGTTTCCCGAAACGATTCTCTCTGTCTATTCCAGGGATCCTGAAGTAATAGAAGCGGGGGCCGTCTATCTTAAAATTCTCAGCTTTTCGTTTACGCCCTTTGCCGTTGCCCAGGTTTTTACGCTCAGTCTCCGCTCAATAGAAGAGATGCGGCTTCCCATGTTTAGCACCCTCGTGGCCCTTTCCATCAATGTAGTGCTCAACTATATTTTTATCTTCGGGCTTGGGCCGGTTCCCGCCATGGGAGTTGCCGGCGCCGCGGCGGCTACGGTGGCCGCCAGAGTGGTAGAGGCGATTCTGCTGCTGGTTCTCAGTTACAGGAGGCGCTATGCGATGGCAGGAAGCTTCCGGGAGATGACCGCCTTCAATTCGGCGTATGTGTTCCGTTTTATCCGGATCTGCCTTCCGGTTATCCTCAATGAACTGGCATGGTCAAGCGGGATCACCGTGGAGAACATCATCTTTGCCAGAACCCATACCGATGCAATCGCCGCATTTAACATAACAGGAACCGTGTCGCAGCTCACCTGGGTCTTCTTCATGGGTCTGGGAAACGGGGTGGCTGTTCTTATCGGCAAGAAGATTGGGGAACGGAAGGAGGAGGCCGCCAGGGATTATGCCGCCCGGATTATACGCTTTGCGCCGATGGTGTCTTTTGCCGCCGTATTCATACTGATACCGCTTTCGTGGCTTCTGCCCTTTATCTTCAACGTGAATGCCAATGTGCTCGCTTCCGCAAAGGCAATGCTCGTGATTCTCGCCTGTTCCTATCCCTTCCGGGCCTTCAACATGTCCATGGTGATAGGCATCTGCCGGGCCGGAGGAGACACGGTTTTCTGCGCAATCTACGACGCCGCCTTTCTCTGGACGGTTGCAATTCCCCTGGCCGCAGTTATGAGTTTTGTTTTCGGCGCTCCGGTATGGGTTCTGTATATCTGCGTAAACCTGGAAGAGGTGATAAAGGCTGCGGCAGGGTTCCGGCGTTACAGGAGCGGCAGATGGCTGCACAACGTTACCGAAGGAATTTAGAAGGCCGAAGGCCGGCCCGGAAGACAGCGCCCGTTCATGCTTCCTCATGCTACATAGGGCTCAAGAAAATACTGTCTGGAGGGATGCTGAAGGCGTTTGAGAGCCTTCTTTTCAATCTGCCTGATCCGTTCCTTGGTAAGATTGAAGTGGTCTCCAATCTCCTTGAGAGACATGGGTGTGCAGGAATCAAGCCCGTAACGGAAACGGATAATGTCCGCTTCTGTTTTGCTTAAAGTACCCAGCAGATCTCTAATATCGTCCTTAAGAGCCTGCTTCATGGTTTTGGCATCGGGGGCCTCGTACTTATCCGCCTGGATGAATTCTTCCAGCGTGGAGGAATCGCTGTTGTAGCTGACGGGATTTTCCAGGGAAACCATGTCCCGGCTGATGTTTATCAGCTCGGTTACCGTACTTTTGTCCATGTTGAGCATCCGGGCGATTTCCTTTATCTCCGTTTCACTCGAATGGCATTCCTGAACCAGCTTCTGGGCCTTTTCAATCTGAATCAGCTCATTGGCCCGGTTAAGGGGAAGCCGTATCATCCTGGCTTTTTCGCAGATTGCCTTGAGAATGGACTGACGAATCCACCACACCGCATAGGAGATGAAGTGGAAACCCTTTGTTACGTCGTAACGGTCAACGGCGCTGATAAGGCCGATGTTTCCTTCGCTGATAAGATCGTCAAGGGGAAGTCCCTGTCCCTGATACTTCTTTGCGATATTCACCACAAAGCGCAGATTTGAATTGATCAGCCTGTTCTTTGCTTCCTGGTTACCCTGAGCCGCCTGACGGGCGGTTTCGTTCTCTTCCTCTCTGGAGAGCAAGGGAATGTTGTTGATTTCGTTGAGATACATGGAAAGAATGTTCTCATCAGAGTTTTTCATTTCCTGCCGGGTTTTCTTTACTTTGGTCGCGGTCATTTGAGCCTCCTGATTTGCTTGACACCAATAATCAAGCAAAGACCGTGCCAAAATATTCAGAATGTCGAATTTTACAGAATTTTTGTGTATATTATGATGATTTCTTTCAAAACGGTGAATAATTTGTATGAAACGGCTGAAAAAAACCCTCTCCGCCTCCCGAAAAAGACTCAGGACAGGAATCCCGGCATAAAAAAAAGGACATTTTGACACAAAGCTTCAAAAAGAAGCCATTTTCGTGTCAAAATGTCCCAAACTGAAACAGAAAGGCGCTATGCCTTATTCAATGACACAGATAATGTCCGACATCTTGATAACCAGAAAATCGGCTCCGTCGATCTTGATCTGGGTACCCGCATACTTGTCGTACATTACCTTCTGACCCGGTTTAACCGTGATAGGGTCTTTTTCGGTTCCCGGCCCCACTTCCGCTATCGTACCCTGCTGGGTTTTTTCCTGAGCGGTATCGGGGATGATGATGCCTCCGGCGGTTTTCGCCTCATTTTTCTCAAGTTTGACCAAAACCCGGTCTGCCAAGGGTTTTACTTTCATATAGATCCTCCATAAATTTTGAATAATAGAGCTTCTTGCAAAACCTGAGCAAGTTTTGCCTGTATGCAATATACAAAAATCGGGACGTAAGGTCAAGCTTTTTTTTCAGAGTCCTTCATCTAAACGGCGGAGTTCCAGGCGGGCGGACAGGTTGTTGGGGTTGAGATCCAGGGCGTAGTGCAGGGCCCGGCGGCTATCGGCGCTTTTTCCAAGGCTGCGGAGGCAGCGGGCAATGCGAACCTGAAGGCGGGAGGCCTTTGCCTTGAGATTTGCGGTATATGCCCCTTCCGCCTCATTCAGCAGGCTTAGGGCTTTTTCGTAGGCTTCCAGCGCGGCGGAAGGGGCCCTGCGGGCTTCGAGGATCAGGCCCAGATTGGCTTCAATCTGCCATCCGGCGGGGCTGACGGCACGGAGCAGGCTTTGCGCCTTGTCCAGTTCTCCCCTTTCCATGAGGGAGAGGGCTTCGTAGAAAGCGATCCATGAGCCGTCGAAGCCAGCATGAAGTTTTGCGGCTTCAAGGAGTATCGCCGTCTCTTCCCGCTGACGCTGGTAGCTGAAATACCAGGCGGCCCAGTGGTACAGGGCCTCTTCTTCGCTGTGCCGGTTGACGAGGAGCCATGTTTCCGCAACGGTACGGTCTACGGGCCATGCTTCGGCCCGGCGGCGGAGTAGTTCCAGATCGCTGAGGTAATCCTGCTCTCCGCCGCTTTCCAGCACCGCCTGGGCCCGGCCGCTTTCCAGAAGCCGGGTGTAGCGGATGGATGCAAATTTGCGGAGGGGGGCTTCGGGATCCTGTGAACCTGTAAGGGGGAGAAGGCTAAAGAGTTCTTCGAGTTTTTGGGATTCCTCCTCCCGGTTTTGGGCCCCAGCGGCAAGGTTGTAGAGGCTGCGGGCCTGTATGTTCCGGGATGCGGTGTTCAGTTCCATCCGGCCGCCGGAGCCAAGGATGTTCCAGAGATTGCGGGCCTTGCCCCTGTCCCCCGCGAGGGCCAGCGCGGAGGCGGCCATGGCAAGGCTTTCTTCATCGCCAAGCCGCGCAAAGAGTTCCGCGGAACGGCGGGGATCGCCGAAATCATAGTAAAATTCCGCCGCAAGACGGATAAAGGAGGGGGGAATTTCTCCTCTCCCTTCATCCTGAGGGTCCAAGGCATTTGACTGTGCATTCCGGTTAAGCGCGGTAAGGTTTGAGGCAATACGGCCTGCCGCTCCCGAAATGTCTCCGGCCAGAATGCGGAGCAGAATTATATCCGCGGCAAAACCGGCCTCTTCTTCGATGTCTCCGGCGATTCGGGAGAAGGCTGTTCCGGTTAAGGTTTCCAGCCCGGAAAGTCCGGCGGCCCTTTGATTGTCCGAAAGATCCCCGAGGAGTACATGAATTGCCAGAACAAGGGGGCTTAGGGAAGCTTCGCTCATCAGGGCGGCGTAAGAGACAAGGCTGTTCCTGCTTTCACCGGGCGAGGCTCCAAAAAGCAGGGATTCCGCGGCGACCGCTGCCAGGGGGCCTGAGTAGGGGAAGGCCGCCGCCGCCCTCCGGGCCGCCCCGGTATAGGGCTCAAGGAACCGGGGATCCTCCGCCACAAGCTGCCGCCGGCGTTTAAGCAGGGAAAGCTGCGCCTCAATGCTGCCTGCCTCCCCCTCAAGCCGGTCGAGGAGCCGCCAGAGAGCTTCATTGTTCCTGCCGCCTGAACGGGAAACATGGAGATCGTACTCCCTCAGCGACTGATACCAGTCGCCCCGGACAGGAGCCCCATCCGTCCCGGCTCTTTCGGAGAAAAGGGTAAGGGCGATGAGCGATCCAAGGAGCAGCACGGCGATAGAAAGTCCGGCGATACAGACAATGAGTATCTTTTTTATCCCCGGATCTCTCACGGTTTTTCGGCCCCCAGGGTTTTCCGGATGGAATCCAGCACGCCGTTGACAAAACGGTAGGACTCATCGGTACCGAATTCTCTGGAGATGCCGATGGCTTCGTTGATGATGATCGAAGGGGCCATATCCTGAAACATGAGGGCATAGACGCTCATTCTGAGGATAGCCAGATCCACCCGGTTAAGCCGGGAAAGATCCCAGTTTTCCAGATGATTTTTGATCGTGGCATCTATGGCTTTGAGATTTTCTATGGTGCCGGTGATGAGAAGCCGGGAAAAACCCAGTGTCGCTTCGTCCATGGCGGCAAGTTTTTCCGCTTCCAGCCAGGAAAACCTGAGAAATTCTTCCAAAGGCACAGAAGCCGGTTTCTGCGAATGAGAATGCGTCTGCGAATGCAACTGCGGCTGCATCTGCATCCCCTGGCTTTCAATTGCCCGGCGCGATTCCCAGGCATAGAGAGCCTGGAAAGCCAGAATACGCCCTTTCCTTCGGGATGCCATGAATTAAATTACCAGACTATATTCTTCTCAAACACCTGAAAAGACCTGTTTCCCGCCCTCAGTTCGCTTATCAGTTCCTGGCTGACCTGTTCGACGGCAATCTGCTGCCGCTGCAGATACATGCGCTGTTTGATGTATTCTTTAATGGTAGAACGCGAACCCAGGGGGTATTCGTCCCGGAGTTCAAGGAATTTTTTCCCCAGAATCTGGGTTACTTTGATGATGTGGTAGCCCTGCACGCCTTCGATGACCCTGGAAACCTCACCCTGCTTCATGCTAAAGCCTACTTTGATGAAATCATCCCCCATGATCTGCCGGGTTTCCCCGTTTCTGGGCAGTATATTGGAGTCCGCCGCTTCAAATTCGGCGCCCCGAACCTTGCCGCGCTGGGCGGTTTCATCAAATTTGCTGGCGTCCCTGCCTATTTCCGCGGCGAGCCGGTCCGCTATGGCCTTTGCCCTGGTTTTTCCCGCCTGATCATTGGGCCGGAAGGGAACGTTGATCATGGAAAACCCGAGAAGTCTCGGCTGAACAAAAACGGTTTCTCCCACTTCAAATTCATAGGAAACTTCCTCGTCGGTAGGTTCTTTGACCAGGCTCTTGATCGTGTCCTGCTTCTTGGACATCAGATACTTCTGGGTTAAAAGCTGGCGGCGCAGATATTCCCGGAAGGCGGGCATTTCAAGGCCGGTGCCCTGGAGCACACGCTCGGCAAATTCCCTGTCATCCGGTTCATGGCCGATTTGCTGGGCCATCTGGTAACGGTAGGCATCCAACTGCTGGTTGAGTTCGGTTTCGGAAAGGCTTACCTTGTCCCGTTCCGCGGCCTGGAGCGCAAGCCGCTCATTGATCATCACATCCAGAACCTGCCGCCTTTCAGTGCCGTTAAGCGTTCTGCCCATGGTTTTTTCCATTCTGGACACTTCATTCTTCAACATTCTGAGGGTGATGGGATCCTGCCGGACAAGGTTGATCATGGCGACATTTTGAAGATCCGACTGGGCAAACGCAAAGGCGCTTGCCAGAAACCCCAAGACGATACATAAACTTACTCGTTTCATATTCATTCCTATATTAAAATATTTATATAAAACAAACGGCGCCCAGGGAAGACACAATCCAAAGCAATGTTATCCTATTCCAGTACCGCCCGGATACGCCTTACCCCGGCGGAGGAACTCTGCTCTTTCTGAATTCTGAATTTCCCCATGATCCCGGTATGCTCTACATGGGGGCCGCCGCAGACCTCTTTTGAAAAGAAATCCGCAGGAGAGCGGCCTATCGTATAGACCTTCACCTGGTTTTCATACTTTTCCCCGAAAAGGGCGGTGGCTCCCGCGGCTTTCGCCTCGTCAAGACTCATCACCTCCATGCTTACCGGGAGATCCTTTTCGATCTGCTCGTTTACAATAGCCTGGACTTTGGCGACTTCATCTTCGGTCATGGACGCAGGGTGGGAGAAATCGAAACGCATCCGCTCCGCCGTTATATTGCTCCCCTTCTGAGCCACGTGAGCCCCCAGCACCATGCGGAGAGCCTTGTGGAGCAGATGGGTTGCAGTGTGGTATTTGACCGCCATCTCCCCCTGATCCCCGAGACCGCCCTTGAAGGCCTGGCCCGACTGGCTCCGGGAAAGCTCCTGATGCTTCCGGTAGGCCTCGTCGAACTCTTCCCGGTTCACCTTCATGCCGTTTTCCGCGGCCAACTCTTCGGTTAATTCGATGGGGAAACCGTAAGTATCGTAGAGTTTGAAGGCCAGCCGCCCGCTCATGATCTTCCTGGGGTCTTTGAGAAGATTCGGAAGGAGCTTTTCAAATTCGTGTTCCCCTTTCTGGAGGGTTTCCAGGAATTTCAGCCCTTCCTTTTCCAGTTCCTCAAGGACAAAGGCTTTGTTTTCCGCAAGTTCGGGATAGGCCCCCGAAAATTCAGCGATAACCGCTTCCGCCACCACCGAAAGAAAAGCGCCTTCGATCCCCAGCTTGTAACCGTGACGCACCGCCCGGCGGATAAGGCGGCGCAGGACATAACCGGCCCCCACATTGGAGGGGCTCACCCCTTTGGGATCTCCCAGAATGAAGGTTGCGGAACGCACATGATCGGCGATTATCCTGATGGAACGGTCTCTGTCCCCGTTTGCGCCGTAAGTTCCGCCGCCTGAGGTCTTGAGAATCGCCGCGATGACAGGGGCAAAAATTTCAGTCTCGTACACGGATTCTTTTCCGGTAAGGATAGTAACGGTACGCTCTATACCCATACCGGTGTCCACACACTTCCGGCCGAGAGGCTCATAGACCCCCTCGGCGTTTTTATTGAACAGCATGAACACATCGTTCCAGATTTCCAGCCATTTTCCGCAGGGACAGCCGGGGCCGCAGTCCGGGCCGCAGGCTTCCTTGCCGAAATCGTAGAACATCTCCGAATCCGGGCCGCAGGGGCCGGTACTTCCCGCAGGGCCCCACCAGTTGTCTTCTCTGGGCCGGAATTTGATCCTGCTTTCGGGAATGCCAAGCCTCTTCCAGACGGCGGCGCTTTCTTCATCCCTGGGCACCCCTTCCTCGCCCTCAAAAACCGTAACCCCCAGCCTTTCCAGGGGAATGCCCAGCCATTTGGGAGAGGTAAGGAATTCAAAGCTCATCTCGATGGCCCCTTCCTTAAAGTAGTCTCCCAAAGACCAGTTCCCCAGCATCTCAAAGAAGGTAAGGTGGCTGGAATCCCCAACCGCCTCAATATCCCCGGTACGTATGCATTTCTGGTAGTCGGTGAGACGTTTCCCCGCAGGATGCTCCTCCCCCAGAAGGTAGGGTACCAGAGGGTGCATCCCCGCCGTGGTAAAAAGCACCGTCGGGTCGTTATCCGGAAGGAGGGATTTGCCCTGAATCTGGGCATGACCCTTTGATTTGAAGAATTCTATGTATTTTGAGCGCAACTCGTCGGCATTCATGTATGAAGTATAGCAAAATATGGGGTATTGGGGAATAGCCGGGGCGGTAGAAGCCAAGGATTCTATTTTTTCCCTTTTACCTCATCATGAAGGAAAAGCGCTTCTCCGGGTTTGGCGGCCAGGGCTCCAATCTGCGGGAAGAGCCGCTTGAAGTGTTCGGAGGCTTCGTGTTTGGCGTGAGATTCCCTGTCGGCCCATTCTTCTATGAAGACATAGAGTCCCGGTTCTGCGGCATCCTTGTGGAGCCGGTATTCCAGACAGCCTGAATCCTCAAGGGATGCCGCTATCAGTTCGCGGAAGAGAGATTCCGCTTTGGCGGTCTGTTCAGGTTTGATAAAATTTTTTGCGATGATCCGTAACATGTGTAACTCCTATATAAGTGATGGGATCATATTACTATGAAACGGTTCGGGGGAGTTACGAAAATTTTATCTTCTTTGCGGGATTCTTTTTACCTTCTCAGTCGTCTATCGCCCCATAGACCGTTTGGGCAAAACGTCTGCACAGATCGTCATGGCCCCCGGGTGACCGTTGAATCATAAAAACCGCGGTCAGATCCTCCGCGGGGTCGACACAGTACCAGGTGCCCAGCGCGCCGTCCCAGGCCCATTCCCCGGCAGAACCGTTGAGTCCGGCGAGGGCGGTATCATCCATGGTGCGGACTCCGAGGCCGTAGCCATAACCGTTTATCTGCGGGAAGGCGAAATTTTTCATCTGTGAAGATCGGACATGATTCTTTCGTATCAGGTCGATTGTTTTGCGGGAGAGAATCCTGGCGTTTCCCAATCTGCCGGAGTTCAGCAGCATCTGCGCGTATTTTCCCATGTCATCCAGCGTGGAAACCAGTCCGGCTCCGCCGCTCTCAAAATGAGGAGGCGCCCGGAATATTTGCCTGCCGTACTCCAGGACATACTCAGGCGGATTGAATCTGCGTCCCTCCGGTCCGGGGTCTTCATCGGGAGGGAGGGATAATTCGCGGATTTCCCTGAGTTCATCCCCGGCATACTCATAGGGTTTTACCAGCCGGGAATGTTTTTCCGGCGGAAGATAAAAGGAAGTATCCTCCAGACCCAGGGGATCAAGGATCGTTTCCTTTATATAGGCGCCCAGAGATTTTCCCGAAAGAACTTCGATCAGCCTGCCCAGAACATCATGGGAAAAACCGTAGAGCCAGTACTGCCCGGGATGGAAACAGAGGGGGACTGTGGCGGCGGCATCGGCCAGCCGGGCGGTAGTCCAGAATTTTCCCTGAAGCGCATCCGCGCTCATGGCCGCATGGATGTCCCTGAACACTCTTCCGCCATAGCTGTTCGCTCCCGGATAGGGGATGCCCGATGTCATGGTAAACAGATGTTCAAAGCTTATAGGATTCCTTGCCGGGACAAGATTGACCGCGCCCCGTTCATCGCTTTCAGCCACCTGTATGTTTTTAAAGGCAGGCAGGTATTCCTGAATCGGTTCAGTCAGCCTGAAGAGCCCCTTTTCGTAGAGGGTCATGGCAGCCACGATGGTGAAGGTCTTGGTCATGGAAAAAATCCGGTAGATGGAATCGTTTTCCATGGGGATATGACGTACCGCATCCCTCATTCCGAAGCTCTGCTCGTAGGCCGCCAATCCATGACGTATTACCAGGGCTCCCAGGCCGGCAACTTCCCCCCGGTCAACCATACGCCGCAGACATGCGTCGATGTTTTTCAGTCCCCCGGCGTAAAAACCGCTTCCTTTGATTGCAATTTCCATAAGAGAAGCATATAATCCGCATGGACCTGTGTAAAGGCTGTCAGGCGGCCTAAAGGAAGCGCTTATGCAATATGTCTTATTATCCCAAAAGGGGCCTTCGGTATCCAAGCTCTGCCTGGGAACCGGTTCTTTCGGGACCGGCCTTCCCAGGGCCGCGGCCTTTGAACAAATGGATCATTTTTATGAGCAGGGGGGTACTTTTCTGGACACCGCCCGGGTGTACGCCGCGTGGATTCCCGGAGGAGATCAGGCCAGCGAAAAAACCATAGGCGCCTGGATCAAGGAACGGAAGCTCCGGGATAAAATCGTTATTTCCACCAAGGGCGCGCATCCGGATCTAAAGACCATGGACGTACCCAGGATGGGAAAAGCCCAGGTCCGCCGGGATCTGGAGGAGAGCCTTGCCGCCCTGGGAACCGATTGGATCGATCTCTACTTCCTCCACCGGGATGATCCCGCCACTCCGGTGACGGAGATCCTTGGCATGCTTGAGGAATTCAGGAAAGAAGGAAAAATACGCCACTACGGCTGTTCCAACTGGAAGCCGGAACGCATTGAGGCCGCCGATCAAGAGGCCCGCCGGCTGGGATACGAGGGGTTTATCAGTAACCAGCTTCTATGGTGCATCGCGGATCTCAATGTGCCGGGGATAGGGGATAAAACCCTGGCAGCCATGGATAAAGAAACCTTTGCCTATCATACCAGGACCGGAAAATCCGCCATGGCCTATATGTCCGCCTGTAAGGGCTACTTTACCAAAAAGCGCCGGGGCCTGCCGCTTGCCCCCGATTTGGAGGCCATGTACGGCAACCCCTCAAACGAGGCCCTCCTCGAAAGGTTCCCCGCCTGGGAAACGGCCCTCCGGAGCAGCGCCGCCTCCATAGTATTGGCCTACATCATGGCCGGGCCTTTCCCCGCAGTCCCCATCGCTTCCTTTAGTTCCCTTGCCCAGCTTGACGAGGGATTGGCCGCTTCGGACATCAGCTTTTCCCCGGATATCCTGGAGGAGATACGGAAGTCCCGCCGCTTTCTTTGTCCCTGAGGGGAAGAGCGGCCGCTTTTAAGGGAAAAATGAAGGGCGCTCTGTTCCGTTCGTGTTGGTTCGTGTCGTGGCAAATTTTTTCAGTACATGTCAAACTGCTGCTTTTGGAACAGTTTCACGTGATCCGGCCAAAATAATTCTAATAAAAGGTTAAAATAGTTGTGTCTCCATTACAGGAGGCCGTGTTATCCTGCCTGCATAATCAAGCCATAAGGCAGGAGGAAACGAAGAATGAAAAGATTTATCGTAACGGTTTTTGTTCTGGTTCTGGGCTGCGCTCCGGCATTTGCCGGAGGCGGGAAGCAGAGTCAAAGCGGCGGCGTGGCGGGGGGAAAGAAGACTGTCTCCTTTTATACCTGGTGGGCGGATGCCGAGCGGGCCATGGGGGAGGCGCTTGTGGCAGAATTTGAAAAGGCAAATCCGAATTTAAAGGTGGAGCAGAATTATGTGGCCTACAATGATTATCACAGCAAGATTAATACCGTCATGGCCTCGGGGGTTCCCGCGGATGTATTTCAGCTTAACGAATTCCTGATAAAGGAATGGGGAAACAAGGACGTTATTCAGGATCAGCGTCCCTATTACCTTGCCGCCGGCATCAACCCTGAAGAATTTTCCCTCTCCAGCGGCACCTTTTCTACCGGACAGAAACTCTGGGCCATTTCTTACGGAGTAACCACCATTGCTCTGTTCTACAACAGGGACATGCTGAAGGAAGCGGGTATAACTCCTCCGCCCGAGGATGTTACCAAACCCTGGACATGGGATCAGTATGTGGCGGCCGCGAAAAAGCTCACCAAAGACGCAAACGGCAGGACTCCCAACGATGCGGGTTTCAATTACGACAACCTGATTCAGTACGGTACGGTGATGCCGACTTCCTGGATCTATGTGCTTCCCCTGCTGTATACCGGCAACAGTTCGGTTGCCAATTCCGCCGGCACAGCCCTGGAGATTACCAGTCCCGCGGGTATAAGAATTATCCAAAGCATTGCCAACCTGGCCCTGGTTGACAAGGTTGCTCCCACCGTGGCCATGACCAACACCAACGCATTCTCAAGCCTTCCCACCATGCTTATGAACGGCCAGTTGGGTATGTTTATCGGCGGAACCTTCCAGTTTCCGGATTTCAAAAATGAAGGATACGATGTAGGTATTGCCCAAATTCCGTCATTCTCCGGCAGGGGGGACAGCATGACTCTGCCCGGCGGGTTTGTGCTGGGTAAAGGCGCGGGAAATGACGCCTTTAGTCTTGCGCATTTTATTTCAAATTACAATAACTGGGTAACCGCGTCCAAAAGCTCCAAAGTGGCCCTTACGCAGCTTCCCGATACCCGGTCTACCTATACCGATCCGGCCCTAAATGCCGCCTGGATTGCCCAGTTCGATGCCAATCTGGCCAAGGTTGCCGGGGATATAATCCAGAAGGCATGCCGGCCCAGCGAGAGCATCAACCTGAAGAATTTCTCCGAAATCATGGATCAAACCATCGCGCCTGTGCTGGACAAGGTCTGGCTTGGATCCGAAACCGCACAGCAGGCTTTGCCGCCCCTGAATCAGGTGCTGCAGGGTAAGCTGCAGGGTGTCTGGGATTAAGGTAAAACGCCCGCGCCCCGCCGTTTAGCCGGCGGGGTGTATCTCGTTACTCGTTACGGAGGGGAGCCGGCATGGCTGTTTTCAACAATCGGGTGCATAAAAACAGTATCGAACATTCCCAGTTCCGCTGGGGCTATATCTTTCTTGCTCCCTGTATCCTGGGGCTTGTAATATTTCATTTTGGGCCCATGCTGTACAGCCTCCTTATCAGTTTTACCCGCTGGGACATGATTACCCCCGCACAATTCACCGGCCCGGGAAACTATGTGGAACTGCTCAGGGAACCCCTGGTGGGCCTTTCGATCCGGGTAACCCTGTACTATGCCCTTCTTACGGTTCCCCTCATAACGGTCGTTACCTTTCTCGTCGCCGTTCTTTTAAGTTCCGGCGTCAGGGGGATTTCGGTATACCGCACCATTTTCTATATCCCTTCAATAGTGCCGGTTGTGGCTTCTTCCGCCCTGTGGCTCTATATATACAATCCCATGTTTGGGCTTTTAAATTCCCTGTTCAGATCCCTCGGGCTGCCCCCCCAAAATTTTATCTTTAGTCCCGAAGGAGCCGTACCGGGGCTCGCCATCATGGCGGTATGGATGGCGGGTAATACGGTGGTCATCTATCTGGCAGGGCTTCAGGGAATTTCCCGGAGCCTCTACGAAGCCGCGGATCTTGACGGGGCAAACGCGGTTCAGCGCTTTTTCCACATTACGGTTCCCGTGATGACGCCGATTATTTTTTACAATATGCTTATGGCCCTCATCGGCGCCATGCAGACTTTTACCCAGGCTTTTATCATGACATCCGGAGGGCCCGGCAACGCAAGCCTATTCTATTCATTGTACCTCTATCAGCAGGCTTTCAAATATCAAAAAATGGGTTACGCTTCGGCCCTTTCCTGGGTGCTTTTTATCATTGTCGCCCTGCTGACCGCGCTGGTGTTCCGCAGTTCCCGTAAATGGGTTTTTTATGAAAGCAAGGGGTAGTCTCTTATGAAAATACGGATGAGCTATGCGATCAATCTGGTTTTGCTGGTATTTCTCTCTGTTATCATGGTATTCCCCTTTGTCTGGCTGGTACGGAGCGCATTTATGACTCAGCGGGAGATCATGACCATTCCGATTAAATGGATACCCAACAGTTTTAACTTTAACAATTTCAAAAACGCCTTTAAGGCCGCGCCCTTTGGGCTGTACTTCTTCAATTCGATTCTGCTTGCCGTGGTGAACATGGTAGGGCAGATCTTAAGTTCAAGTTATATTGCTTTTGGCTTCGCCCGGCTCCGCTTCAGGGGCAGGGACTTCTGGTTTGCCCTGCTCCTCTCCACCATGATGATTCCCTATACGGTGGTGATGATCCCCCAGTTTATTTTCTGGAAAACCCTGGGCGCCTATAACACGTTTATCCCCCTGATGCTTCCCGCTTTTTTCGGTCATGCCTTTAACGTATTCCTGGTACGGCAGTTCTATATGGGGATCCCCAGGGACTATGACGAAGCGGCCCTTGCGGACGGGGCCGATTATTTTATGATCTACCGCCGTATTGTCATGCCCATGGCAACTCCGGTACTCTGTTCGGTGGGGGTCTTTACCTTTATGAGCTGCTGGAACGATTTTATCGGCCCCCTGCTGTATCTGGACAAACCGAACCTTAAAACCGTTTCCCTGGGATTGCAGATTTTTATCGGACAGTACACCGGTCAGATGAATCTGATGATGGCCGCTTCCAGCGCAGCAATCCTGCCCATGATTGTGATATTCTTCTTTGCCCAGCGTTATTTTATTGAAGGAATAACGTTTTCGGGTCTTAAAGGATAAGGAAGCAGAGTGTTATGTAAGCACAAAGTGTTATGTAAGCACAGAGTGTTACGTGTAATTTAGTGATGGTGAGCCATGCGGTAATCGCTGGGGGAGAGGTGATATTTTCTTTTGAAAATTTTGGAAAAGTAATTCGGATCCATATAGCCCACCTGTTCGGATATATCCGTTATTTTTGTATCCGAAGAAGTCAGGTATTCTTCCGCTTTTCCCAGACGCATCTCTTCCAGGTATTCCACAAGGGTAAGTCCTGTTTTTTCCCTGAAGCGGCGGCACAGGTAGGAGGGGGTTACATAGAAGTGACCGGATAGATCATTCAGAGTGATGTTGTTCCGGTAATTCTGTTTCAGGTATTCGATAACAGCCGGGATGAGTTCCCTGCTTCTGCCTGCGGCGCCGATGATTCGGGCCAGTGAAGAGGCGGTTCCGCTGAGAAAAGCCTTTAGGGTTTCCAGGTTTGGGTAGCGGCATAACGCAAAGGGAGACAATTCCAGTTTTAGCGGGCCGGGCATGGATATATTATGGGTTACATATTTATTGATGAGAAGAAGGATTATGTGCCGGTAAAAGGAACTCAATTCTCCAATTGTTTCATCTCCGGCGCCTATCTGGTCAAGGAGAATTCCAATCGCAATGCGGCAGGAATCCTGTTGTCCGTTTTCTATCGCATAATCCAGCAATCCCGTATCGGTAGAGAAACCGGCGGTTTTTCCGGAACATTCGATCAGGACGGGCCGGAGGAAACGGCTGTTCAGGGATTGTTCAAGACGCTCCGTGAGAAGTTCCAGGGCCTCCGCCTGGGGATAGGCATAGACAAAGGACATACCGGCCCGGACCGTCAGGGGCTGGAGGACAGGATGCAGATCCCTCCGGGGCATTACACAATCCGGACGATAATAGAGCCGCAGGTTTCCGACATTCTGAAAGTAGAGGGAAAGCCTGTTCCCCTTTTCTTCTTCCGGGGAACCTTTAAGAAAGACATGGAGATTTTTCCCTTCCTTTTCATGTTCGTTAAGAATATCGGCCGACGGGGCATAGGCAGCCAAAAGCGTGCCCCCGCTGAGGATGCGTCTTCCCCCTGTGATATATTCGTCATAAAGGGCCGAACCGTCTTTTTCAGGAATTTTTTTTCTGCGCTCCTGCCGAATCTGTTTGACCGCGGAGGCAAGCACCGCGTTGAATTCTTCGGTGTCAATGGGTTTTTTAAGGTAATCCATTACGCCGCTCTGAATGGCTTCCCTCATGTGGGCGAAATCGTCGTAACCGGTTATGATAACGAATTTGGTGGAACAGTCAGGATCTTCTTCCCGGATTCTGCGTACCAGGCTGAGGCCGTCGGCGCCGGGCATGTTAATATCCACAAAAAAAACATCAGGCTTTGCCGACCAGTAGAGAATCATCGCTCTTTCGGCATTATCCGCACAGCCCAATACCCGGACGGGAGTGCCGGAACTCCGCAGGCGCAGCATAATGCTCTGCTGTATCAGGATCTCATCATCGGCAATACACACATCGTACAAAGAATCTTCCTCCACACCGGATGTAATTATATCATGAAAATAAGAAAAAGGATCAATAAACACAAAACAAAACACAGGAGGCATCATTTTGAAAAACCTGAACGGAAAGGCGGTCCTGCACTTTACCTGGGCGGAAAAAGCGGAATTCAGCAAGGGCGGATTTTCTTTTGCCATTGCTCCGCCTTGCGTTGAGATTAACGGCGTTCTGCTAAATGCCCGGCCGGACTTGAGGCAAACCGAAGAAGCGGGGCTCTACCGTTACATCCTTTCCGAAAAAGCCGAAGCCCTCATGGAGATGAGGTCTTATCCCGGTTTTGCCCGGCTCCGTTACCTCTTGAAAGGAGAGGGTGCAGAGCTTACCAAATCGAAAGGGAAGGACAACTTCTCCTACACCGGTTTTGAAATTCCTGAGCACAGCAAAATAACCGAGCTGCAGATCAACCAGTATGCCGCTACCCGGCATGCCTATCTTCCCCAGATACTGGAACGCCCCGAGGCCGAATGGCTTGGGGAACTTTCGTTTTCAGGTCCAATCCTCCTGGCGGAGTGGGTTCCCGAACCGGGGAAGAAACATACGCTGCTCTGTGCCTATGAACACGGCGGCGAATACACCGATGATTTTCTTAAATTCAATTTACGGCGCAGGGACGGCGTTTTCAATGTGAGCCTGGAATGCGGCGACGGAACTTATTGTAACAAAACCTGTTTCAGCGATAAAAAGCCCTATGTTACGCCCTGGTTTCAGATAGGATTCTGCGAAGGCGGCAGGGAAGACATGCTCAGGGCCTACAGAAATTTTATGCTCCACGACATGGGTGAATTGTCATCGAGAACTCCCTACATATTTTACAATACATGGAACAATCAGGAACGGAACCGGGCTTTCCGGGGACGCAGGTATCTTCAGGATATGAATACCGAAAGGATGCTTAAAGAAATTGATCTTGCCCACCGTATCGGCATTGATGTCTTTGTCATTGATACCGGATGGTATAAAAATACCGGAGACTGGGATGTGGATCTTGATCGCTTTCCCGATGATCTCGGAGAAATACGCAGACGTCTTGAAGCTTACGGGATGAAGCTGGGGCTCTGGTTCAATCCTTCGGCCGCCGCGCTGAGTTCCAAGATCAGCCGGGAACATCCTGAATACCGGAAACAGTTTGAAGGAAAGGATGTGAACATCGGGCCTGTGTGGGAAACGGAAGAGAGTTACAGCATGTGCCTGGTAACCGATTACGCCGATTGGCTTATCGAAAAGCTTGTGGGCATAGGGGAGCGTTACGGTGTTCGTTACTTCAAATGGGATGCGGTGGACATGAGAGGCTGTACGTCGCCGCATCACAATCACGGAGGGGAAGGAACAGGAGCGGAAGAGAGGGAAAAGAATTTCCGCTTCCAATGCGGCTTGTCCCTGACCCGTATCGCATCGGAACTGAGCCGGAGACTGCCGGGTGCCATTGTGGATCTCGATGTAACCGAAGGCCGCCGTTATGTGGGCCTGGGTTTTCTTGCGGCCGGAAAATTCTTCCACATGAATAACGGCCCTTATTATCACGATTTTGACATTCCCAATGCCAGGGATACCTACCGGGAAAACTGGAATGTCTTTTTTTATCCCGGCCCGGCGCGCAACCATGTATGCCGTCAGTCCCTGGCCTATGACGCCCTTATTCCATCCCTGCTCTTCCTGACGCATTTTCTCCCCGACGGGCCGTCCTGGGCCCGGCAGAACGCCCTCGCCTCCCTCTGCCTTGGGGGTAACGGAATCTGGGGGGATCTCCATTCGCTTTCCGATGCGGACATTGAGGAAATTTCCTTCTGTATCAACAGCTATAAGAGAGTTGCCCGTGATGTAACGGAAGCGTATCCTGTGGTTTCAGGTTTTATCGGCGCCAGCCCGGAGATTCATGAAAAGATAAATCCGGAAACCGGCATGGGTCTTGTGGCTTTTTTTACCAGAGAGCCTGCTGATGTGGTATACTGTACCCAGGCCCTGGACACGATACCCTCCGTTTCAGGCGCCGATGAGTGGGAAAAACTCGAAGGCGGCAGGGTGAAAATTTGTATGAAGCTGAAGCAGAATGATGCACGACTGGTATTTTTCGGATAAAATCCGCAAGGCAAATTTAAGGCAGAAGCTGATTGTTCTCATTTCGTTTACCGTGACGGTGATTCTTCTTTACTGTTTTATGGTATTCGTCATTACCAGTTACAAGAACTCAAGGAGGGATCTTGATAACTATTTACGGAACAGTTACTTTCTGAAAAAAGAGCAGCTCAATTCGTATCTTTCCCGTATTGATTATACGGCGTATTCGGTTATGTTCAGCAATTGGGTACAGAGGCTCATGGTTATCGACAGGGTAGCGTCCCTTGCGGAATTCCAGGAGTATCAAAGAAATGTGATCCATTTCCTTAGCAGCCTTTCCAGCGTTAACGATGATCTTTCCTTTGTGCTTCTCTCGGACAGCGCCATGGTGTGGAGCAATAACAGCCTTCATTATAATCTTCAATATGACATAACGAAGCAGCCCTGGTTTAACGAACTTTCAAGCCGGAACAAGTATATTGAATACGGGAAAAGCGAACTGTTTGCCGGTCTTGGAGACCGCTGGTCTATGACATTTTATTACACCGTGATTAGCTATTATAACTTTTCTCCTTTCGGCTATCTTGCCATCAACATAACCGGGGAGAATTTAAATTTTTTGATTGCCAACTCCAACAATTCAATTGAGCATAAAACCGCCTTTCATGCAGGTAACGGGGAGGGCAGGGAAGAATGGATTGTAATTGACGACCGTGAAGGCAGCACCATTCTTTCCAATATGCCCCCAACCGAGTCCAAAGACCGGCCTTTCTCCCCGGGCCCCGGCTGGTTTTCCCTAAGCGAACCGCTGATGGACGGCCGCTGGACCTTCAATGTATACATCAGGAACAATGTTAATCCCTTCAGCGGCCTTGGAAGCCTCAATCTGATATTCCTGCTTCTTATTCCCATCATTATTTTATTTGTCATGATCATCGCGGCCTTTTCCCGGTATCTTACCATTCCGATTGTGAAGTGCAAAAACGCCATGCTGGAAATACGGAACAAAAATTTTGGCCTTAGCCTGGAGAATCACTATCAGGATGAAATAGGGGAACTTATTTCCGGGTTCAACGACATGTCAGGAGATCTGGCTCTGCTTCTCAGGGAGAATGCGGAGATTAACGCTCTTCGCCGCGAAGCGGAAATAGATATGCTCCAGCAGAAAGTGAACCCGCATTTTTTGTACAATACCCTGGAAATCATCAATGCCCTTATCCTTGGAGGAAAGAGCGGCGATGCGGTACAGGTATGCGAACTTCTGGGGAAGATATACCACTATAATCTCATGAATCGCAAATGGGTAAGCCTTGGCGAAGAATGTGAATATGTAAAAAAATATTTGAATATCCTCAAATACAAGATGAATTATTTGACGGTAGTATGGGAAATTGATGAAGAGGCATTGAAAACGGATTTTCTTAAACTGATCCTTCAGCCTCTGGTGGAAAATGCGGTACGGCACGGACTTCGTTCAAGGCAGGCGGACGCGTGTCTTACCATCAGAATCACTCTGAGGGGGGAAAGGACTGAGCTTGTTGTCATGGATAACGGTTCGGGCATTGATGCCGGGGATCTTGCGGACATAGAAAAGAATCTGGCGGCGCTGCGGCAGGGGACGCCCTCAGACAGCCCCCATATAGGCATTCCCAATGTATATCAGCGGCTTTATCTGGAATACGGTCAGGCTATGGAATTTAGTATCGAGTCCCATCTGGATTACGGGACAAAGATTGTCATTATCCTGCCGGTAAAAATTTCCCCTCTCCCCGGTAATCAATAATCTCCTGTTCCACTCCGCGGCCGGTTTCCACTATACGGCGTATCAGATCTTCAAGGCCGGGAATATTTTTTGTATCCTCCCGGATCTTTTTTGTTTGATCCAGCATGTTCCCGGTAAGCGGTCTGGCCCAGGGAAGATAGCGGTCAAATATGGCGGCGTTCATCGCTACGGGAGATACCGGTTTTTCCGCAATATCCCTGACATTCTGAAGGATGAGGATACCGTCGGGATCAAGGTCGCCGGCGTGATAAAAGCGGAAACCGGATGCCGAAAGAATTTTGATCATGGCTGCGGCAGCCTGGTTGAGATAACCTCCGACGTAAAGAAAGACATCTATGCCCTGCCCGAATTTATCAGGATCTCCCAGCATATAAAAAGTTTCCAAATTCTCTATCGTTAAAACGGCAGGCGCTTCTACAGTGTTTATCGTTTTAATGGTTCCGATTTTCAGGATGCTCTGCAGCGGAAAGCCCAGAATTAAACCATTCGCATTAACAAGATGCGGGCCGGAATTGTCTCCGTATTCAAAAATGATTTTTCCTGAAATCATGGTTTCGGGAAAAGAACGCCGCAGAAACGAAAGATCCGGAGGGGAAGGCCGGTCATGGCCGGCTTCGGGAAGAATTCGCTCCGCTCTTCCCTGTTTTTGAACCCGGGACAGAAGGGGATTGAAAAGATCCAGCAGATGTTCCAGCCGCTTGGAATCCCTGTAAAGGGAAATAGACAGAGCCCTCGTGGTCAGGTTTACCGGTTCGGCGGAAGCAAAGACCTCAAGGAGGAGGACAAGATCCCCGGCCGCCTCAAGATCCATTCCCCGCCCGATTTCCGCAGGACTAAAATACCGGGAAAGGTAATTCAGGAAGGGGTGATAATTCTCCGGCAGATCCCGGATTTTGTCCTTAAACAGCGCCCTGATTTTTTCGGCTTCGGCCCTTGGGTTTTTTCTGCCTGATTCCTCAAAGAGTTTCCCGATATCCGGGCAGTTAAGCGTCTTGAGCCGTTCGCCCCTGCTCCGTTTTTCCCAGTTCAGAACCAGCAGGCCTTTTCGTTCCAGCTCTTCGGCGGCTTCAAGCCATGATTCTTTTTCATCAGGAGGCGCCGAGTCGAAATCCGGAAATATTGAGGCGGACTGAAGACGCAGGGTATTCTTCTCCATCCCCCCGGCCCCGGCGGCGGAAACAAAGTAGCGGCCAATAAATGCATTGATGATTTTTAATTCCCCGTCATTCATTTCCGCTCTTCCCCGCGCCGCCAATTTCAATGTCGCTCAGATCCATGGCGTCAATATGACAGTCCCGTACTTTTACCGCGCTGCCGAAACGGCTTATCACATTGATCCTGTCCATGTAGGGGCCGATGGCTTCAATTTTTTCGGGCGGAACGGAGGTAATAATCTGGAGATTAAGGTCGCTGTAAAACGAAAGTATCTTGCCGATCCGTTCATCGTCCATGCGGTTAAAGGCTTCGTCAAAAATGACAAGCCTCACGGTACTTTCAGGACGGGCCTTGAAGAAACGGTAGAAACTGGCGGCAATGGCAACATAGTAAGGGGTCTGGGATTCGCCGCCGGATTTTTCCTTCAGTACTCTGGAAAGGGAAAGTTCCACCATGGCTCCGGTTTTTTCATCGATGGTATCGGTTTCTTTGATCTTGATGTCATAATGAAAATAACTGCGATAATCGCAGATGTCCCGCAGCTCTTTCGAGTCCAGGGGAGAAGTAAGTATTCTGTCGAAAAGATCCTGGGCCGCCCTGCGTTCACCGGGATCGGCAAGCTGTTCAAAGAGTCCGTCTTGCACGGAGGGAATTTTTGCCGCCGTGCGTATGACTTCGATCTGCCCTTTCCTGTCGCTCAGTTCTTCCAAAGTGAAATAATACTGATCCCGTCCAAAATGCAGGGTACGGAGTATTTCGTTGATCTCCTTGAAACTTTCCCTGGCTTCCTCAATGTGCTCATTCAGGCGGGAGATAAAATGATCTTTGAATTCTTTTTCCGCGTCCTGATAGGCTTTGGCGATCTTCTCCCTATACTCCGGAAGCTCCGAAGTCTCAAGCCGTTTCAGCAGGTTTTCCGCTTCGGCGTTTTCCCCAGGCTCCATCCCCAGGAGATAATGGAATTCATGTTCATAGCCGGCCACAAGTTTGTTGTATTCTTTCTTGAGGGAATCCGTCCGGGTTCTGAAAGTTTTCAGCGTGGACTCATAGGTGGCGCTAAGCTCTTCAATGCTGTTTTTGGAAAGTTTCTCCGCCGCGTAAGTTTCGCACTCGCCAATCATGAGGGGATATTCGCCGCCGAAGGCTTTTATGGCATCTTCTTTTTCTTCCTGGGTGCGGGTAAACAACTCAAAATCATCCCGGCACACGGAAAGTTTATTATTCAGGCTGCCTGAGTTTTTCTGGAATCTGTCGTTGTCTTCCTTTATCAAAGAGAGCCGGGCTTCCAGTTCTTTGCGCTTTTCTTCCAGTTCCCGGAAGGACTGGGTATCTACCGCGCCAAGTTCCTGCTCCGCCCCGGCAAGATCGTCCCGGAGGGCCGCGGCCGCGGCAATGGAGGGGAAGAGGTATTTCAGTTCCGGCAGGAAACGTATGACCCGGCTGCAGCAATCCTCGCGGCCTCCGGCTTCCCGTTCTTCCCTTTCGGCCGTGGCCGCCTCCGCCTCAACCCGCTGCATCTCGGCGGTAAGAAATTTCCGCCTTTCCTCCAGGGCCGATCTTCCCAGATAATGTCTTCTATACACATCTTCTTTAATGCGGGAAGCGGTATGGTTTGTGTAGGTCATGCATTCTTTTGTAATGGCCGAATCGTATTGCTTGAGGCTGGAAAGGTCGGCCCGCATTACCTTTCCCAAAATAAAATCAATGTATATGCGGGCGTAGCCGTCAGCCTTGACAAATTCCGCAAGAGACCCCCTTTTTACCGAAGCGCCCGCGGCCGAATGCGGCCGCATTTTTTCGATGTTGGGGATAAAGGCCCCCGCCACAGAGCGGGGAAGGCGGTCGTACACTTCCAGAGCTTTCTGAAATTCCAGAGGGTTTACCAGTACGGCAAAGCGGCGGGTGTTGAGCCAGCCTTCCACCGCATCCACCCAGGCCTCCTCGGTGATTTCCGCAGCCTCCGCCAGAAAGAAGGCCTCGATGCCGGCTTTTTCCAGGGCGGCCCTGAGTTCCCGCGGCGCATCGGGATAACGGAGTATGCCCCGTTCCAGATCCGCCAGTTCGGAGCGTATGTCCTTGAGTTTTTCGGCGGCCTCTTCCCTTCTTTTCCCGGCAGCGTATCGCGTGTCCTGATATTGTTTGGCCTCGGCGGAAATTGTTTCGGTTTCATCGTCGAACTTTTCGGAAAGGGGACGATTAAGCAGGGCTTCACATTGAGCCTTCAAATTCCTGTAACGTTCACCCTGCTCTTCTTCTCTGGCAAGGTCGTTTTTTATCCTGTCAATTCGGCGGCTGATTTCCTCGTAGAGCCGGTGGGCGTCATTGGCGGCGAGGCTCAGATCGGCGGCCCGGAGTTCCTGTTCGAGATCGATGCGCTTCTGATTCAGGGAAACAATTTGCCGGTTAACAAAATCAAGTTTGGTTTCGGTTTCCGCCAGTTCCCGGGAAGCCTTTTCTTTTTTTTGTTTTTCGTTTTCATGTTCTATTTTGAGTTTCAGGTATTCCTGTTTCAGGATGAGGCCGTCGTATTTCCTCCACTCGGCAGCCTTGGCGCAGATTTTTTTCAGAAACCCGATTTTTGCGATGGCTCCTTTTGCCTGGCGATCCGCCTCCTTGTAATTTTCAAGATTCTGTTTCATATCCTGAATGGATACGGGATTTTCCTCAAGAATAAAATCGCAGACAAACTGATCGATGGAATCCAGGGGCTTGAAGCTGATGGAACGGGTGAGGGAATCAAGATAGGGGTTTATATCGGCCTGCCTTTTGAACACGCCAAGCCTGTTGGTTATGTCCCGCAGATACAGCCGCTTCACTTCGTAGGCTTCGATTTTCAGGGCGGCAAGAACGTCTTTGAACTGACGGAACAACAAGGGTGCGGCGGCGGGCGCTTCCTCCGCGCGGACTGTTATGTCCCTGATGGAAACATTTCCTCCCGCCCAGAAGTGTTCGCTGTAATGATTGTCCCTGTAGGCTTCGATGCAGACCCCGCAGGCAAAACCGCCGTCTTTTTGTGTGCCGGCGTCCTGCTTCCATTCCAGCATCACATGGGCCACCGTATCACCCCGGCGGTACTCGGTAACATCGCTGCCCAGCTTGCAGCGCACATAACCCATAAGGTCACGGCCACCGCCCCGCCTCTCCTCCGCGGCGGAATTGAACCGGGCCATCCGCAGATTGGCGGCAAGCGCGTACTGTATGGCATCGATGATCGTGGACTTGCCGGAGCCGTTGTCCCCCGCCAGGAGGCAGCGGTTTCCTATTTCGATCACCGTATCTTCAAAATTGTGCCAGTTAACCAGGCGGATCCGTTCCAGGGTGATCACGATTCGCCGCCTTCATCTTCAGCGTCTCCGGTTTTGTTTTGCAGATAGGAAACGGCCTCGTCTATGCCGTCCCGGTCTATGCTGAGGGGAATACTCGGGTAGAGCGTGATGAGCCCTTCGGGATCGGCATAATCCTGGGTATCCACGGTGATTAGTTTGCAGGAGGAAAGCCGGCGTATCACATTGATGAGCGCGGTCTTTCTGATTTCCTCCCCGGTCATCGCGTTGTATTTCTGCTGAAAATCGGAAACGGTCGCCACGGGGAAACCGGTCAGGGAAACTTCGATTTTTTTGTCCTCGTACAAAAGACGCAGAACCACAACGGCGCAGATCTCTTCCCGGGAAAAATGCAGCCTGGTATTCCCCTGACCCCGGAAGGCTATGACCCCGAGGCTTTCGTCCCTGACCAGGGACGCGTCCATGCAGGAAAACCATGCTTCAAAAAGGGCGATGTTCCGCGTAGTAAAATTGTAGAGTTCCCTCTCTTTTTCGATGCCGCGGATGATAAAAGTTTTCGAGGTGAGGGTGCGGATAGCCAGTCTGAACCGTTCAAATTCATCGGATGACAATTCCTGTATCCGGGAGAGGGCATCAAGATCCTGATTCATTTTTAGACACTTCCCTTCTCAACCGTATGTCCGGGACTACATAACCGGCGGCGCTCACGGTCTTATCCGGATCGTTTTCATTTTCCTCTATCTTGTAGTCAAAATCGTTTCTGGAATCTCCGTAGAGCAGGGAATAGACAAAACGGATAAAAGAATTCTCATCCCTGATAAGTTCCGCCGGGAACAGGACGCGCTCCTTCCCGCCCTGTTCGTCAAGCCATGCCCTGACCCGCTTGAGCGAAAGGCGGCGCCTCATGCGTTCGAAAAACTCAGCCTCGTTTTTGGCAAGGGCTTCCGTATCCGCCGTTGAAACCGGAACGGAGAAATCGCCTTCCTCCCGCGGGCGGCGCAGCAGAAGAGTAGAGGGGGAAAGAAAACTAATCCGGTGAAGCCTGTGGGCAAGATGCTCCCGCAGATCCCCGTCGCCTGAGGAAAGGGCCTTTATCACATTGCCCAGCTTCCCCGCCACGGTACTGTCCGGCTCGATATAAGCCTTGATTATTTCGGTGCTTGACCGGGAATAATCGGCATTGCGCCTGTCTATTTCATCCTCCAGCGGATCCACAGACCGGAGATCGTCCCGTGTTTCCTCCAGCATGAATTCCAGTTTTTTCCGGCATTCTTCCCGGCTGGTCTGAAGTATCCTCAGATACTTGCCCGCGCTGGCATCGAGCCATTCGTCGTTGTGGAGCAGATCCGTCACCTGACGGAAAATGATCTGACGGTAACGGGAAACATTGTCCGAGGTCTTGAGCCGTTTATAGGCTTTGTCCAGAACTTCCCCGGCGTAGAGATCGTAATGCTCATGCAAAACCGAAGCGGCCTTTGATCTTACCGCCTCGGCATTCAGTTTATCGTAATAGCCCTTGATGCTCTGGGATAAAACCTTGAGAGAGTCGATGAGGGCGCGGGATTCTTCCCTGGCCTTGAGTACCATGAAATGACCGTTCTCCTCCACGGCGTCTCCGCAGAGGGAGGAATAAACATTGACCACGTGGCTTTCGTATTCGGTTTTAAGACCCTCATCAACACGGATCAGGGATTCAAAGAAAGGTTTGCCCCAGGCGGTGATATTGATGACCCTGGTAAAGTCCGCCAGCCTTTCTTCGCCAAGCCAGCCGGCGCTGATAAGACGCCTTAAAAAACGTCCCGCCAGGGCGCGCAGGTTCTCGGCTGAGTACTGCGGGGAAACAGTTTCCTCCGGGGAACTCTGTCCCTGCCCCGCAGAGGGCCCGGGATTCCCGAAGTCCAGTTCCGGAGTTTCCTCATCTTCCCCTGTCCCGGTACTTTCCGGATCTTCGAAGCCTTCCTCCTCCTCTTCCGCAAGACTGTCCTGGTGCAAACCAAGGTAGTTCATGAATTCCCGGATTACCAGTTCCCGTTCAAGACCCCGTGTATTTTCCTGAAAAAGACGGTAATAGAGCACCAGAAGGGCGGCGTAATGCTGCCGGTTCACTCGTGCCAGAGGAGAGAAAAAATTTCCGGGCAAAATAGAAAAAACCCCCATACCGGACGGCATTTTTTAACGGTACGGCAGGCAATTTTCTTTGTCAATGGGTAACCGTTCACCATCAGGGCAACAGCACTTACTTTTTTATGATAGGATAAAAGTCAAAAAGCCCTTGAGGGAGGGGAACAATGGAACTATCAGAAGAAGCGGTAAGACGGATGAAAGATAATCTGGGAGGGATACCGGATCCGAGGAGGCAATGGGGATATATACGGCATAAGTTGATAGACCTGTTGGTCATCGGGCTGTGTTCGGTCATAACCCGGGGCGA
>JAIRNJ010000066.1 GCA_031258115.1 Treponema sp.
TCGATAGAATATCCCGCCGGTGTAGGATGCTATATGTTAAATAGTGCTGGGGGGGGGGGGGGGGGGTAATAAGCCCCGTCCGGCGTGAACGGAAACCGGGAAAACAGCTTTCACAAGAACCCCCTTTACATCAGATACATCAATATAGCACAGCCCTATCAAAGTGTCAAACAGAATTTCGCCGAATTCAGGGCGCCGGCGTTTGCTTCCCAAGTACCGCAAAACTACCAAGATTTGGAATAATTTTTCACCATCAAATCGAAAAGTCGAATAAGTTCCGGTATAAGCCCCTTTTTTCTCTTCCTTCTTCGACTTTTTCGACTTCGCGGTGAATTATCTCTTCAAAATATGCTGCCTGTAAGGGAATTTTGACGCTGAAAAAGTAAATGCAGGATCCCTGACGTAACACAGTCGGTCGGAAATAGTCAGAAACATCACCCTATTCCCCAGCCAAGGCAGCATACCCGGCTACCTTTTTTTCGTAAATCAGGCTAAAATTGAAGTATGAATTGCCAAGAATTGCTTGCATCTTACCGCGGGGAGATGGCAAAACGCATTGTAGGGCAGAAGGACATGGTGGATTCCCTTCTCATGGCCCTCATTGCCGGGGGGCACGTGCTTCTGGAGGGGGTGCCGGGCCTGGCAAAGACGCTGGCGGTAAAGAGTCTTGCCGGGATTACCGGGCTTTCCTTCAAACGTATTCAGTTTACCCCGGATCTCCTCCCCGCAGACCTTACAGGCACCCTGATCTGGGAGCCTGCCCATGCCTCAGGCGGGGGGAGTTTTTCGGTACGAAAGGGGCCGGTCTTTGCCAATGTGATTCTGGCGGACGAGATAAACCGTTCTCCGGCCAAGGTTCAGTCCGCCCTGCTTGAAGCCATGGAGGAACGGCAGGTAACCATCGGGGAGGAGACTCATCAACTGCCCGATCCCTTCTTTGTGCTGGCAACCGAGAACCCCATAGATTTTGAAGGAACCTATGAGCTTCCCGAGGCCGAACTGGATCGTTTCCTTATCAAGCTTTCCCTTTCCTACCCCAACGGCGATGAAGAACTGGCCATTGTCGCCGCTTCTCCTGCCCTTTCATCCCGGGCGGGGAGCGCGGAGTCTCTGCGGCCTCTGCTTGACCGGGAAGCGCTTGCCTCCTTCCGTTTATCCGCAGACAAGGTAAAAATCGACGAAAAGATGCTTCAGTATATTGTCTCCATAGTTGCAGCCACCCGGCAATACAAGTACATCTCCTTTGGGGCCTCCCCCCGTGCATCCATTGCGCTTGCCCGGCTTGCACGGATCAGGGCTTCCTTTGAAGGCCGGGATTTTGTGAGTCCCGGAGACATAAAGGCCCTTGCCCCCATGGTATTGCGGCACCGGCTGGTTCTCTCCTACGAGGCGGAAGCGGAAGGCATCAACGCGGACGGCGTAATCTCCCGTATTCTCGCCCATGTACCGATTCCTCTGGGATAAGCCGCATGTGTCCCTTCGGGCCGCGGGCGTAAGGAAATTGATGGTACGGCGCCGCCAGGAGGCGGCTTGCGCATGTGTCCCTTCGGGCCACGAGCATAAGGAAATTTATAGTACGACGCCGCCAGGAGGCGGCTTGCGCATGAACCGCACTGAACTGCTCAGTAGAATCGCCCTCTTTCCCCTCCATGCCAGGGGTCTTGCCGAGGAGATGCTTGCGGGGGACTATGGTTCTGTTTTCAAGGGTCAGGGTATCGAATTTGATGAGGTGAGGCATTATCAGGCGGGGGATGATATCCGTTCGGTGGACTGGAATGCCAGCGCCCGTTTCGGCGCGCCTTTTGTAAAGATGTACAGGGAAGAGAAGGAGATGAGCGTCTTCATTCTTCTGGATGTTTCTCCCTCCATGTATTCAAGCCTTGCCCGTCCGGGCCAGTCTTCGGGGCAGTTGAATCCCTATGAACAGGGTCTGTTGGCCGCGGCCCTGATTGCCTTTTCCGCATCCCGGACAGGCCGGCGGGTGGGGGCGCTTTTTTTTGATAAGGGAATCCGCCGGGTTTTCTATCCCCGGAAGGGGAGGGGGCACATCATGGCCATTCTGGGAAACGGCCTCAACGAAGCCGAAGAAGGAGAAAGGAGAGGCGGTGAAGCCGGAGACGGGGGAAGCAACCTGGAAGCAGCCCTCACGGGAGCCGGGAGGCTTCTTAAACGCAGAAGTCTTGTTGTGATCATTTCCGACTTTTATGCGGCAGGCTGGGAGTCTGAATTTTTTTCCCTTTCCCGCGGGCACGATCTTATCGCCGTGAGGATCGCAAGCCCGCATGACAGGGAAATTCCCTCCTGGGGGATTCTTCCCCTGCAGGATCCTGAGACCTCTTACCGTCTTCATGCATTACCGCATTCCCCGGCATTCAGGAAGGCATGGCAGGAATGGCACAGGGAACGGCAGAACTACTGGGAAGGCCAGTGCCGCAGGGCAGGCGCTTCCTTTCTGAATCTTTCAGTCTCCGATGATGCCGCGGGAGTCCTCTTCCGTTTCTTTAGCGAAAGGAAGAAGAAGTGAAGATGAGCTTAAAGAGTTTCTGCATCGAACCGCAGATCCGCGCTAAGCGGCTTTTGCAGGAAGCTCTAAAGATCATACCGAACCCGAATCGATTTTTTCATCTGATATTTTTTTCTGTGTTTTTCTTTTCCGGGGCTTTTCTTCTCTGTGCCCGGAGTGAAGTCTGGCAGATTCCAAAAACCATTTATGTGGGAGACCGGGCAATACTGGCGGCTCTTCCTGTGTCCGTAGAATCACTGTCAACAGAACTTCTGCCCAGGATGGCCGGGGCGCCGATAGCCCTCCCCGAATGGAAAGATCTGCCTGTGAAGCTTCACGCCATCAGGATGGAAAAGCACGGAGAAAGCTGGGAACTCCGTCTTGAGTTCAGCGCCTATGCCGCGGGGAGAATCGAAATTCCCGATTTTGATTTGAAGAGGAACGGGGAAAGTCTTTTGTTTGCGCCTCCCGGATCGGGAGAAATCCTGTTCAGGAATCTTTCGGTAGATATTGCGTCGATATTAAAAGGAAACGATACAATTCTCTCAGGCCCCGCAGAAACAATGTCCATGCCGGGTACCTTTCTCCTTGTGTACGGCGGCATCGCCGTGCTGGTTCTTTTTGTGCTTTCCCTGCTGGCCCTCAAACTCTGGGGGAGAGAGGCTTTTTCGGATTTTTTGCAGTACTGGAAACGCCGCCGTCTCTGCGGCGCCATGATACGGATTGCCCGGAGAACAGAAAGGGAAATCGGATCCGGGGAAGGAGAAAACAGATACAGGACTGCGCTCTCCGCTCTTTCCGCGGAATTCCGTTCCTGGCTGGCTTACCTTTCCGGCCTTGACTGCCGGGCCATGGCCGCAGCAGAGTTTCTCTCCCTCAGCCTCCTTCGCCGGGAAGAGGAAGTTCCCCCGGTTCTGGAAGGGCGGAGTCTCTCTTCCCTGTTTGATCGCTGGGAAACACTCAGTTACGGTGTTCTTCCTCCGGGACGGGAAGAAGCTCTTGCCATTGCAAACGAAGTTCTGGAAACCGCCCTGGCACTGGATCGGGTGGAAAGGGGGAGGCGGTGAATTTCGGTTTTTCCCGGCCTCTCCTTCTGCTTCTTATCCTTGTCTGCATGGCGGCGGCCCTGCTTATATTTTTCCGTTTCCGCAAACCCTTTTGTCTTTACCTGCCGCTTGGCTCGCCCGGCGGCGCTTCCTTCAAGCCGCCTTTCCGGGCAGGGATTCTGATGAAGATCCTCAGTATTCTTGAGGCGGCAGCGGTTCTGTTTCTCTGCATTGCCGCCGCGGGCCCCGAAATGAGGGAGAGGGAAACACTCTGGCTCGACCGGGGGGCCGACATTATCTTTGTGCTGGACATAAGCCCCAGCATGGCGGGCCTTGACATGAAGGGCCGCAGGCTTGATGCCGCGCGGGAACTGGTACGGAGCTTTACCCTTTCCAGAGCCTCCGATGCAATAGGACTTGCGGCAGTCGGCAATGAAGCTGCGCTTGTGTGTCCTCCCACTACAGACAGGGAGAGTTTCTTTGCCGCGCTGGACGGACTGCAGATTGGAGAATTGGGTGACGGTACAGCATTGGGAATGGGCCTTTCCCTGGCATGCCTCCATCTTTCCGGATCGAAAGCATCCCGCCGTGTTACGGTTCTCATCACCGACGGAGAAAACAATGCCGGTTCCATTCATCCTGAAACCGCCGCGGGTTTTCTGCAGGAGATGGGGGTGAGCCTCTGGGTTATTGCCGTGGGTTCCTCAGGAGAAGTACCCATAGACTATGTTGATCCTGTTACACGCATGCGCCGTACCGGAACTTTTCTTTCACGGTTTGATGATACAAGCCTGAAAAGTCTTGCCGCCGCCGGCGGGGGCTGCTACATCAACGCATCTTCCGCAGAAACACTGAAGAATGCCTTTGCCCAGCTTGACGAAGGGGAAATGATTGTCCGCCGTTCCACTTCACGGATCAGGGTAAAGCCCTTCCAGAGACCCTTCCTTGTAAGTGCACTGATTCTGTTTGCCCTTGTTCTGCTCTTCCGGCGGGGTTTTCTTTCTTCCCTTCGCTGGTACCCTTCCCGGGCCTTTTTCCTTTCCGGGATATGCGGCCTCCTCTTTATCGCCTGCATTTTTATTGCGCTGGCGGAACCGCATTGGGGCTGGCGGGGACTGAGGGAAATCCACCACGGGCTTGACTGTATCATAGCGGTGGATCTTTCCAAAAGCATGGAAGGGCGTGACATGGACAAGGGAGAGAAAAGCCGTCTTGAAAAAGGCCTTGAGATACTGCGGGAGATTCTCCCCGTTCTGGAAAACCGGCGTTTCGCTGTGGTCATCGGCAAGGGCAGGGGAATGCCCGTCATCCCCCTTAGTTCCGATACTGAGGCTGTCTTATCGTTTCTCGATTCCCTGAGTCCCGCCTCCATAAGCGGAAGAGGCACCAACCTTGAAAGCCTCATTGATGCCGCGCTCCGTTCCTTTATGCCTTCTTCGCCGGGTTTCCCGGTGATACTGCTCCTCTCCGACGGGGAGGAACTTACAGGCTCCCTTGCCGAAGCGGGAAACAGGGCCTTCCTGTCGGGGGTACATATCGCGGCCCTGGGCCTGGGAAGCGGGGAGGGGATTGAATTACATGACGGAGAAAACGGAAAGGTAATCAGCCGGCTTAGGGGAGATCTGCTGCAAAAGACGGCAATGGATACCGGCGGCATTTATATAAACGGAAATGAGGAGGCGGGGGAAGCAGAACTTCTGCGCTGGCTTATGGAGAAAGGTGAAAAAACCCAAATGTCCGAAAGAAGGGTAAAACAGCCGCGCTGGCGGCTCTTTGTCCTGGCGGCCCTGTTATTTTTTGCCGTTTCAAAATTTGCCCTGAGCGGCAGAAAAAATACCGTGTCCGGAAGAAAAATTGCGGCCCCTGCAGTTGTTTCCATTGTTTCCCTTTTTCTGCTTGGTTCCTGCGATGCCGTCCGGGGCGGGCTCCTCATCATGGAGGGGAATTTCTATGCCGGCCGGGGCATGAACGAAGAAGCCGTGTCGGTCTTCACGCGGGCGCTGAATCATGAAAGGGCTTCTCTCTATGCCCAATACGGCATGGGAACTGCGTATCTCAACATGAATGATACCGAAGACGCCCTGGAGCAGTTTGCCCTTGTAGAAAAGGAAACAAAACCGGACACACACACGGAGCTTCGTTACAGAAACGCGTACAATACCGGTATTGCCCGTTTTGCCGAAGGCGATTATGCAAAGGCGGCTTCCGCTTTCCGTAAAGCCCTGGAGGCGGATCCTTCCCGCTTTGAGGCCAAAAGAAATCTGGAATTGAGCCTCCGTTCCCTGGCGGAAGAAAATTCCGGCGCGGTGCAGGATGCCAACAGGAATGCTGTGGAGAAGCAGGGCAGCAAGGCATTCTTTGATTATCTGCGGGAAAAGGAACAGGAAAAGTGGCGGAGCCGGGAATGGGACGAAGAAGGCGAAGAAGAAGGAGCGGATTATTAGGCGGAAGCAGGTTTTAATTCTGTTATTTGTTTTGCTGTTCCCGGTTTTTCCGAATGCCCAGGATCTCCAAATCCTGACGGAAACCTTCCCTGAGGAAGTACGGAACGGGGATTCCTGGCATCTGCGGATCCTGCTGCAGTATCCCTACCCTCAGGATGTGCACATAGAGCATCCGCCCTTTCCCGCGGCCCTGATTCAGGAAGAGCTGAGGACAGGGGTAAGCCTTGAGGGTGAAAAAATGGAACGCTGGACGGTTTTTGAATACCGTTTTACCATTGCTCCCGGCTTTGGAGGACGGCGGATCACGGTACCGAAGATCAGCCTCCTGCTTCCCGAAATTACACTCAGCACGGACAGTATCTATCTGGATATTCAGGGTTCTTCTTCGGGCGTCCGGGCCTACCGGCCCCTTCTCCGCTGGCGGGGACTCCCCGGGCGTCTTGCCGCCGGTCAAAGAGTCGAATTTTTTCTTGAACTTTCAGGCTGGGATCCCTCCCGTCCCCCGCCGCCCCTTTCCCTGCTCAGTCCTGTTCCGCCGCCGGGCTCCGTGCTTGAAACCCTGGGAGAAAAACACGCGGAGGACGGGAGCTTCAGCGCAGGCTTCATGTTTATTCCCCTGAAGAGCGGTGTTTTTATCCTGGAGGCATTTTCGATCCGGCATGAAGGGTATATTCTTGAAAGACCGGCTCTGCGTATTCCGGTGCAGCCTGCCGGAGATCGGGGATAGTATGGATTTTGGGGACATATACAGGAAATGGGAAATGCAGAACCCTGTTATCGACAAGGATTCTGAAATAGACGCGGAAAAAACTCATGCGCCAAAAAAGCGCCGCTATCTCCGGATAAAAAAGGCGGATGCAATACTGGATCTCCACGGGTTTTCACGTGACGATGCCCTTTCCGCGCTTGAAACGTTTTTTGAAAATTCCCGGCGGGAGACTTTTGACAAGGTACTGATCGTCCACGGAAAGGGGAATCATTCTTCAGGCGAGGCGGTTCTGAAGAGGACGGTACAGGAATTTATTGAACGCTGCCCCTATGCCGGGGAAAGCGGTCAGAGCCGCAGTGCCGAAGGCGGTTCAGGCGCTACATGGGTTTTATTGAAATAAGCGGCAATTCTGCTGCCGGGAATGCGGCGTGAAATATTTAGTGTCTGTCCACAAGGCCGGTTACTTTGAGGCACTATTTAGTGTCTGAGCTTGTTTCAAAACCCGGTTACTTTACGGACAGAACTTTTTTATACGCAGACCCTGTTTAACGCTCGCGGTAAATGATACGACCCCGGCTCAGATCATAAGGTGAAAGGGCGATGCGGACACGATCCCCCGGAACGATGCGGATGTAGTGCTTGCGCATCTTGCCGGAAAGATGGGCCAGGATCAAGTGACCGTTCTGGTTGTCCAATTCTACCCGGAACATGGTGTTTGGAAGGGCCTCTCTAACAACGCCTTCAACTTCAATCGCTTCTTCTTTCGCCACAGAATCTCCTTATGAACCATCTTATCCATGAGGAGTCTTTCTGTCAATGATCCTTTCGGTTGGATTTTTACGTGAGACATCAGGTGATCCTGCGCCCTGCCTACAGCAGCACCGTATTGATCGATTCACGCAGTACATGAAGGGGAATGTCTCTGTCCCCGTCACGGATACAGAGATCCGAATCCCAGGTGTCTGTATTGGAGATGAGCACTACCCTGGGAAGTAGATCTCCTCAAGCAGGGCTTCCCTGGAGGCCTCTTCCATGCGGCGGAGCATGATACAGGCCGATTCGGTAAGGGCCGCTCCAGTAATACCGCAGGAGCAGCCATAAAAAACAGGGCTCTGTTCTTGCTGAATTCTTGAAGAAAGCTGCTTTTGTTTATATACAAGGCCTTACTCCTCCTTGGCGGTTTTATACTCCGGTTCGGCAATCGATTGCTAAAAGAGAGCTTAAGCTGTAATATTGTAATTGTCGAAAAAATTTTATGACTTAAAAAAATTTATGACATAAAAAATTTTACGGGAGTTAGAGAAGCGTGGTTACCATCTATGACATTTCGAAAAAAACCGGATTTTCCCCCCCGACGGTATCCAAGGCTCTCAACGGCGCCGGAACCCTGAGCCCCCTTACCCGCAGCCGGATCCTCGATGCCGCCAGGGACATGGGCTATGTGCCCAATCTAACCGCTAGGGCGCTCAGTACGAGGCGCTCTCGCCTTATCGGTATTATCAACAAGGATATTTATCTGACCGATGTGTTTATTCCCCCTATCTTCAATAATATTCTTGGGGGAGCCCGGCAGGTGATGGAAGCCCAGGGATATGAACTTCTCATGCTCCGGGGCGCCCATGATTTTCTTACCGCCGCAAGCTACCGCAACATAGACGGTTTTTTGCTCTTCGCAATCCCGGGCGAGGAAGAATACAGAAGCCTTCTCAAAAGCCGCCTGCCCTGCGTTTCTACCAACGATCTTCTTCCCGGCATCAGCACGGCGCTCACCGACAATTATGGGGGGGCCGTTACGGCGGTACAGTACCTTGTAGATCTCGGGCACCGTTGTATCGCGTATATCGCCGGGCCTGTGACCTGGATGTCCCCCGCATCGGAGGAGCGTTTTCAGGGCTACCGGGACTGCCTGGAACGAAACGGCATAACGCAGAACCCTGAGCTGACTGAGACAGCCGGACTCTGGTCGGCCCTCGGAGGCTATGAGGCGGCCCGGCGTTTACTTGAGAAGAAAGAGACCTTCACCGCAATTTTTGCCACAAGCGACAACCTGGCCTATGGTACAATAAAGGCCCTGAATGAGGCCGGAATCCGTGTTCCCCAGGATGTTTCAATTGTCGGTTTTGACGGCGATCCCCTGGGAGAGTATGTCAGCCCGCCCCTTACAACCATGCGCCAGGATTCGGTTCTTATCGGGAAAACCGCTGCGGAACTGCTCTTGAAGAGACTTTCGGGAGAGGAAAAAGCGGAACTAAAGCGCATACCGGCGGAACTGGTACTCCGTTCATCCTGCCGTTCACCTTGAAAATTCTCCCCAAAGAGCCTATTATTGCATGCATGGCCTCCAACAGGCAGTACAAGGACAGTGTGTTCTCTTTCCTCTTTAACGAGCCCGCCGCGCTCAGGGAACTCTACGGCGCCATCAGGGGGATTGAACTGTCCCCGGATATTCCCGTCACCATCAATACCCTGGAAGGAATCCTCTATAAAACCCTCCTCAACGATATTTCCTTTGAAATTGCCAAAAAACTGGTTGTGTTGATCGAACACCAGAGTACCATCAACCCCAACATGGCCGTGAGGCTCCTGTTGTACATAGCCAAGGTCTACGAAAAACTCATCTCCTGGAGGAATCTGTACGGCAGGAAAAAACTTTCCATTCCCCGTCCTGAGTTTATCGTGCTGTACAACGGGAGGGAACCGTATTCTGACGAAGCCCTCCTGAAATTATCGGATGCCTTTGAGGATGCTGTTTCTTTAGGTTTCTCCCGGGAGAGTGTGCCTGCTCTGGAACTAACGGTTCGGATATACAATATCAACCGCGGCCACAATGAACAGATAATCCGGCGCAGTAAGACCCTGGAGGGTTACAGTACGCTTATAGGGAAGGTGCGGGACTATGAAAGGGAACTGGGTGGAGGGAGAAACCCTTACCGGCTCAGCGATGAGGAGAAAGAGGAGGCCATGACCAAAGCGGTACGCTGGTGTATTGGGCAGAATATACTGAAAGGGTTTTTAGAAACCCACGGATCAGAGGTGGTAAATATGTTAATGAGTGAATGGAAACTTGAAGACGCATTAGTGGTTGAGCGTGAGGAAGGCCGTGAAGAAGGCCGTGAGGAAACTGCGAGGAATGCTCTTGCCGAAGGGCTGCCGGTAGAAATAATTCAAAAGATAACCGGTCTTGACTTTGAGACCATTAAAAGCCTCCAATAGGCAAGGGAGGCTGTATTGGTCGGCCTTAGATGAACTTGTAACAAAAAGTGTCGAAATGGGTGCAGCGGCCGGTCATCCTCATAGACCGGTGACAAACTGAAAGCAACATCCTGCCGTTCACCCCTTGACACAAAGCCTAATATAATCTAGAGTAACTTGAGTTTGTTCCAAAAATTGAAGTTTTGGAACGGCCTCTGTTATTTTTGTATTTTTAAAAGGAGGTATCATGAACCGGCTGCATGCTGTGGAAGAATCTTTAACAGAAGCCTTTCTATACCTCTTGATGAATGATCGATCAGCCGTTGTTGTGG
>JAIRNJ010000079.1 GCA_031258115.1 Treponema sp.
AAAGATGCCGTTGTAATTATGGTGAGCGCGCTGTGGAAAGAGGATGTGGTTAAAAAATCCCTTCTTATGGGCGCCAAGAGTTATATTGTTAAGCCTTTAGACCGGAAAAAGGTGTTGGAGCGCGTTGTTTCGGTTCTTAAACGGTAAATCCTACGATAAACAGGTATTATGAAAGCGCAGCTCATTTCAGATTCTCTCTATTGTCTTCATGCAGATATACATACATCCGATCTTTTTGAAGGTATCTGGCCCATTCCCCAGGGTGTTTCCCTCAATTCCTATGTAGTTAAAGGTGAAAAAATCGCCCTCATCGACCTTTTTCGGGACTGGACTGAGGCTCCTGCCCAAATCGGCACGGAACTTGACTCAATCGGAATGGATTTTTCCGGCTTCGACTACCTCATCCTCAATCATCTTGAGCCGGATCACACAGGCTGGCTCCGTGAATTTCACGAGAAAAACCCCGGGGCCGAGATCATCTCCACCGCCAAGGGTATCAATCTGGTCAAAACGTTCTATAAAATCGAAACCGGCCTGCGGGCAGTAAAAGACGGGGACACTCTGGATCTGGGAGGCGGCAGGGTTCTCAGTTTCCATGAGACACCCAATGTCCACTGGCCCGAAACCATGATGACCTGGGATGCACGGTCGGGAAGCCTCTTCTCCTGTGATGCCTTCGGTTCTTTCGGTTCTCTGGGAGGACGGGTCTTCGACGATGAATTCAGCAGCGTTGAACTTCAAAGCTTCGAGGCCGAAACCCTCCGGTACTATTCAAACATCGTTTCATCCTTCTCCATCTTTGTGGAAAGGGCAGTACAGAAGTTTGCAGGGTTCACAATCAACTGCGTAGCCCCGAGCCACGGCGTTATCTGGCGAAAAGAACCAAAAAAAATCATCGATCTCTATTTGAAATACGCTGCCTGGGCCAAGGGGCCCGCGGAAAAAAGCATTACCGTCGTCTGGGGTTCCATGTATGGCAATACCAAGGCAGGGCTTGATGCGGTGCTCCGCAGCATA
The DNA here is from genome assembly GCA_031258115.1 of Treponema sp. Classification (GTDB taxonomy): domain Bacteria; phylum Spirochaetota; class Spirochaetia; order Treponematales; family Breznakiellaceae; genus JAIRNJ01. Next base: position 1,018 of record JAIRNJ010000079.1, read on the forward strand.
GAACAGGAAGGAGTCCCCTACAGCATACATCGGGTTCCCAACGAAGATGTATCATGGATTCTGGCGGATGCATGGAAAAGTTCGGGTCTTATTTTCGCCATGCCCACCTATGAATACGCCATGTTCCCCCCCATGGCTTATGTGCTGGACATCTTCCGTCGGAAGCACGTATTCGGCAAAAAAGTACTCCGTATCGGCTCCTGGGGCTGGGTAGGAGGCGCAAAAAAAGAATATGACGCCGCCATTGAAGCCCTCAGGTGCGAAAACATGGAATCCATCGAGTGGGCAGGCTACCCCAGCCCGGAAGAATTTGCCAAACTTGAAGAAGCCGGCCGTGCCCTGGCTAAAGCGGTGAAGGACTAAATTACCGCTACTCAAAATTCGGACGGCTTCAGGGCAAATAGGCAAAAATAAATTCATGGAGAACAGGTCTTTCAAAGTTTTCAAAGTACATTTTCCCCTTTTTCTTGTTTTTTTCCTCTTCCCCGTGATCCATGCGGCGGCCCAGGAAGATCCGTTTTCTTCGTTCTCCGATCCTTCCCGTATCTGGGGAAACGGCATCGAAAAGCTTATTGAGGAGGCGTTCAGGCTCTGTTTCAAAACCCGGATTCTGGGAGGCAAGGTAATGAACCTCCGCATGCCTTTTGCCCAGAACAACGAGCGGGATAAGCTCAGCGATACGGGCTGGGTATTTCTGGAAGGCGGCAAGGGGAGCCCGGAAACTCTCTGGCCTGCCATCGAAACGATTATTGATTCGGCGGATTTTAAAATCTACATTGACGCCGTCTCCGACGGAAAAGAAAAGGTGCTGATCTTCGATATTCCAACCCAGACATGGACAAGCAGCAGGGAACTTTTTGAACTTGCCAGGATGAAGGCCGGAGCCTACCGCGGGCTGCCCCACCGGCCCTATGTGTACGTACAGGGCAGGGGTATCGAAGAAACGGATGTGTATAACTATCTCTACTGCATAGGACTGGCGGGTATGGACTGTTCGGCTTTTGTCTGGCATACGCTGTCGTATATAGCGAAAAGCGGCGGGCTGGATCTGGGCCGCGCTTTAAGGGGGACGCTGGGAGTGCGCCCCGGAGACAGTCCTGCCCGTTACGCGGGAACCGGTTTCTTTGATTCCCGAAGCAGGGAAATAATTACGGTAAAAGACGAGATTCGGAACCTTAAGCCCGCGGATATCATACTCTTCCGGGGGCCGGATGGAGATGCGGCCCACTCCGCCATTATCCAGTCGGTAGATTTTAAGCGGGGCCTGCTCCGTTATCTGCAATGTACCGATGAGGCTCCCCTGGCGGAACGGGGTGTTCATGAATCTTTTGTATATTTCGATCCCGCTTCCCCCGGAATGTCCCTGGCCGATTCTTCCCTCCGCTGGTCGCAGAAACGCTACCCGCCCTTCCCCGGAGAAAAGGCCTCCCCCTTCTCGGAAGACGGCGAGCGCTACCGGGCTTTCCCCGAACACGGCGGCGGAAAAGTAGTACGCCTCCGCCAGCTACAGCCCATCATCGAAAAAATTAATAAACGGTGAAGAATGTCAAGGCTGTAGCACTACAGCCCATCATCGAAAAAATTAATAAACGGTGAAGAATGTCAAGGCTGTAGCACTGCAGCCCATCATCGAAAAAATTAATAAACGGTGAAGAATCTTCAATCCTCGTTGTGCAGGCGAAGTTCATAGAAAGCTTCCCTGCCTTCGCCGTCTTTGCCGCCGAGGGTTCGCAGTTTCCGTACCGAAAGGTTGACCTTTTCCCGGATCGATTCGCTTATCAGGATTCGGGCATTAAAACGGGAACAGAGGCCGGACAGGATGCGGGAACGGACAACCGGGCGGCCATAGGCGCTGTAGAGCGAAAGTTCGGACCATGCAAAGAGGCAGTCTCCGCAGTCAAGGCCAAAATGCCATAAGGCGGTATTACTGTCCCGGACAGAATTACTGTTGGCATCATTCCTGCCGACAGTGTTCTTGCCGGTAGTAATACTGTTATTAGCCTTTTCAAGCTCTGCGATGAAGTTTATCGCCGCTTCCGCCGGATTAAACGGCGCCAGTGCGGTATGACCGGTTTCCCTCCGGGCAAGACGTTCCGGGGGAGAGCCAAAACAGAGGAGTACCGTATCCCCCTCACAGCCGAGAAAGATCCCCCCGGCCTTTTTGACAAATCCTGCCGCAGTCTCGTAAAAAGTCCGGACAGCCTCAGCCCCTTCGGAGGGATCTCCCCGGTCGATCCGCAGCGGAAGCGAAGGATCCTTTACCGCAATAATCGCCGAATAGGCCTTGATCCGTTCCCGGAGCTGGGGCCTCCCGATCCGCAGCAAGTGTCTGAGCGGAGCCTTGCCGATATGGCGGCTGTAGGCCAGACGGAGACGCCGTGAACCGCTTCTAAAGATGAGGGTCTTGATAAAAACCGCAAAAAGACTGCCCCCCAGTAGTGATACTGTGGAAATAAGGGGATCTATCCAGTATGCCGAATAGATAAAGAAAACCGAAAAAACGGAAAAAGAAAGGCCGCTGAGGAAGAATCCCCAAAAAAGCGTCCGGAAAGGCCCGGCTGCGGCTATGCAGAAGAGGCCCGCCGCCAGGGCGAGAGAAGGCCAGAGCCATGTGTCCAACATGAGGGCGCCTTCAATAAAATGCCCTGTAATAAGGGTGTTGGCAAGGATGGCGCTCGCATTCGGTTCATCATCCGGCGCCGGGCCCATGATGCAGAAAGAGCCTGCCAGAGCCGTTTCAAGGTTTTCCCGCTGTTTCCGCAGTTCCGCTTCCTTCTCCCGGATAACAGTAAAACTGCGGATAAGCTCATCTCTGAGGCCCTGAAGCCGGGATACGCCTTCCTCTCCAAGCTCCAAAAGAGCGATGAGTTCCTCATAACCGGTGACAAGTTCCGCCTCGGCGGGGCCTTCAAGAAAATCCCTGAGACCTTCAAGATACGCCTTTTTCGCGGCCAGCCAGCTCTCCTTGAGATCCGTCTCCGAATTCGACAGTATCTGTGCCTTCAGGGAGTCCGCATACTCACCCAGGTACAGGGGAGACAGTTCAGGATCGGTACCGGAATAGATGCCCGCCGCCTCCGCCTCCCTGAGGAGTCTCTGCAGTTCCTTTTCCGTTTCTTCGTATTCTGAAAACACGGAAAGAGAAAGATGCCGGAACGCCTCGGTATCTGCGGCAGCAGGGTTTTCCACGAGAATGGCGCCCTCCGCATCCAGGGGGATGACAAGATTCCTGCTTTCCCGGAGGGAAGCTTCAGTACCGCTTTCCCCGGCGGAATGTGCCGCCCGGCTCACAAGGTAAAGGTTTCCATCGATACGTTCTATGCCGGTTTCCGCTTCCCGGCTCCTGAGCGCCGCATAGACTATATGCTCAATCCCTGCCGAAGGCTCCGTATCATCAACGATCAATACCGGAGCTATACGGCGGAGCACGCCATCCCTATCGGGCCGGACTCTGGAATACCAGGGCGTATCGTAGCCTCCCCCGGCCCGAAGCAGACGGAGATCCCCTGCCTGCCAGACATTGCCGAAAAGGGCGGAAGCCTGTTCAAAGCGGGCATAGCCTTCGCCTTCCTCGCGCAGAATGGCGGAACTGAGACGTTCCTTCCCCCGTTCCGCAAGTTCTATGAGTTCGGCAACATAGCGGTCCAGATCCTGGGGAGGCACGGAACCAATGCGGATTGCCTCGAACAGAGTCCTTATGTTCCGTCCCAGAAGATTGTACTCTTCGTCGAAACGGGAGCGTATCTCTCCGCCGCTCTCCGGCCGTCCGGAAAAATTCCCGCCCAAAATACCCGGCGAAGGAACGGCAGCCTGGATGATCAGGGAGGATGCGTCAAATTCCGTCAGGACGATGAGGACGCCGGCGGCCTTGTCCGCCTCCAGAATCTCGGCAGTATCAATAAGTACAATCCCGCGGGCCGCGGGGGGCGGCTTGCGGAACCGCAGCAGCCAGTCGTAATGCGGCCCCAGCCTGGGGCCCGAGAGTATATGGACAGAGAGAACCATGATGGCCGACCCAACAGAGAGGCTTGCAAAAAAAACGAGAATCCGGGCCCTTTTTGAAAAATACGGAGACATTGCCTATATTTTCGGCTTTCCGGGCCCTGCCCTAAAACGGCAGGCGATTCCGGATTTAAAATTAAGACGGATGGCGCTTACCGTTTGAAAAAACCATTTCTTGCCGATATACTTAGAATAACCTCTAAAAAATGCAGTTTTGCAGCCCGCAGGGCGAAAAACTGCAAGAACTTCTGCAAAACTTGCTCGGGTTTTGCAAGAAGCACTAATTACAAGGAGTATTCAGTGAAACAGTCTGTTACGTGCGTATCCATAATTTTTGCTCTGGCGCTGGTCTTTTTTGGCTGCGCCAAGCCGCCTACCGAAGAGATGAATCAGGCTATCGCCGCGGTTACCGCGGCGGAAAACGATGCCGATGCGCTTAACTATGCGGCAAGTTCCCTGGTACGCGCCCGGGAAACGCTCACCCGGATGCAGGAAGCCGCCGATTCCAAACGCTACGATGAAGCCAAAACCCTGGCTTCCGAGGCTGTTGCGGCCGCACAAAAGGCCGTCGCCGACGGGAAAGCCGGGGCGGAACGGGCCAAAGCCGAAGCGGAAAACCTCATTGAGGAAGTAAAAGCCGCGGCCCTGGAGACAGAAGAGTCCCTCAGAAAAGCCAAAACGGTAAAAAACATCGAACTGGACTTTACAGCCCTTGACAGGGATTTTGCCGGCGCCCGCCGCACTCTGGATCAGGCTGAAATTTCCCTGGCCGGCAGCAATTACCAGGAAGCCTTGGAGAAAGGCCGAAACGCCAGGGCCGCCTTAAGCGATATTACCAACCGGATCGCAGGAGCGGCCACCGCGGTTTCCCGCAAAAAATAGAATTTCCGCCTGCGAATGAATTATAGGGCTTGGGTCCAAAACCTCAAGGTTTGAACCCAAGCCCTCTATATTGTCACTAATTGGAACAGCTTCCTTGGATTAGCGTAAAG
>JAIRNJ010000115.1 GCA_031258115.1 Treponema sp.
ATCCAACTGCATCCCCTGATCATCTTCTTTGCCATTTTCGGCGGAATACGGGTATTTGGTTTTAACGGTCTCATCCTGGGGCCCATGGTGGTGATCCTCTTCCTTACGGTACTCGATCTTTTCCTTACGGAACACAGTATGAGTCATGAAGAGGATATTGATTTGACGGGGCAGGTATGAACGCAATCGTTACGGTAGTGGGAACCGACAGGGTCGGTATCATCGCCAGAGTTTCCGCATTTCTGGCGGAACGGAACATCAACATCGAAGACATCAGCCAGACGATTCTTTCCGGCAATTTTGTAATGATGATGATGGTGGATCTTTCTTCCAGTACCGGGGCTCTTGAGACGGTAAAGCAGGAACTCTCCAAAATGGGTGAAGAGATGAATGTTTCAATCTCGGTGATGCACGAGAAAGTCTTTTCCGCAATGCACAGGATCTGAAAGTGTTGTTTACTCCTTTTGAAATCAAGGAAACGGTTGATATGTTCATGCGCTACAGGCTGGACATACGGGCCATTACCATGGGAATATCCCTTCTTGACTGCGTCAGTTCTTCGGGGGAGGAGAGCCGCCGCCGGATACGGGAAAAACTGCTCCGCTTTGCGGGAAAACTGGTGCAGACAGGGCGGGACATAGAGACGGAATACGGTATCCCCATAATCAACAGGCGTATTGCCGTTACCCCGATTGCCCTGGTGGCAGGCGCTTCCGGTGACAGTGATTATACCGCTTTTGCAAAAACCCTGGATTCGGCTGCTTCGGAACTGGGAGTGGATTTTGTGGGTGGTTTTTCCGCGCTTGTACAGAAGGGCTTTACCGAAGGCGACAGAAAACTTGTCGATTCAATTCCCTCCGCTCTGGCGGAAACGGAGCGGGTTTGCTCTTCTGTAAACCTTGCCTCCGGCAAGTCGGGTATCAACATGGATGCGGTGCGCCGCATGGGAGAGATAGTAAAGGCCACCGCGGAAAGAACTGCGGACAGGGATGGTATCGGATGCGCAAAGCTCGTGGTTTTCTGCAATGCTCCCGAGGATAATCCCTTTATGGCCGGGGCCTTCCACGGAACGGGGGAGGGAGAGGCATGCCTTAACGTGGGCGTCTCGGGGCCGGGGGCGGTAAAAGCCGCCCTGGAGCATCACCGGGGCGCAGGTTTTGACGAGCTTGCGGATGTGATAAAGAAAACGGCTTTCAAGATAACCCGCATGGGACAGCTTGTCGGCATGGAAGCCGCCGGACGCCTCAATGTGCCCTTTGGAATACTCGATCTTTCGCTGGCTCCCACCCCGGCGGCGGGGGATTCGGTGGCCCGGATTCTCGAAGAGATGGGCCTTGAGGCCGCGGGAACTCACGGTACTACCGCGGCTCTGGCCATGCTTACCGATATGGTCAAGAAGGGAGGCGTCATGGCCTCTACCCACGTGGGAGGTTTTTCCGGGGCCTTTATCCCGGTGAGCGAAGACGAAGGCATGGTTGCCGCGCTGCGTTCCGGTTCCATAAGCCTTGACAAGCTTGAGGCCATGACCAGCGTTTGTTCGGTGGGTCTTGACATGATAGCCCTTCCGGGAGATACCAGCGCCGCCACCATCTCTGCGATCATTGCGGACGAAATGGCAATCGGCATGGTGAACAACAAGACCACCGCGGTTCGGGTTATCCCCGTGCCGGGGAAGAGAGAGGGCGACTGGGCGGAATTCGGCGGCCTCCTCGGAGGCGCCCCGGTCATGGCGGTGAATCCCGCAAAAAGCGATGTCTTTATCAGCCGGGGCGGCAGAATCCCGTCTCCGATACATTCATTCAGAAATTAGATCCGCCGTTTTAAACAATGCCCTGGTGTAGGGATGCTGCGGGTTTTTGTAAAGTTCCTCCGTGTCTCCGCTTTCCGCAATGCGGCCCTCCTTCATCACAGCAATCCTGTCACACAGATAGTACACCGCATTCAGGTTGTGGGAAATAAACAGCATGGTAAGAGGCTCTCCCTCCGCCGCTTCCGGATTCCCGCGGAGTTCCCGGAAGAGACAGAGAATCTGGGCCGCCACGGAGACATCCAGGGCGCTGACAGCTTCGTCGCTTACAAGCAGGGAGGGTTTCAGCATCAGGGCCGAGGCAATGCAGATCCGCTGTTTCTGTCCGCCCGAAAGTTCATGGGGACGGCGTTTTTTATAGGAAGGATTGAGCCCCACAAGGGAGAGCATCAGGTCGATGCGGCGGAGACGTTCCGCCTTTGTTCCCGTTTTGTGGATCAGGAGGGGCTCTTCAAGAATTGTACCTATCCGTTTTACCGGATTCAGGGAAGCGCCGGGATTCTGGAACACGGCCTGTACTTTTTTTGCCATGAGGAGTTTCCCCCGGCGCTTCCCGCCTTCAAGCCGCCGGTCAAGGCCGCCGATGTAAATCTCCCCTTCATAATCAATGAGCCCCAGTATGCACTTTCCCAAAGTACTCTTGCCGCAGCCGGAAGGCCCCAGAAGACCGAGGATCTCCCCCCGCCGGATCTCAAGGTTGATGTCAAAAAGAACAGGCTTTACAATCTTTCTGCCGAAAACGCCGTAGGGACGGCTTACATAACGGCTGGATACTCCCCGGACGGAAAGGAGAGTTTCATTTTCCATGCGGCCTCCTGCAGTACACGATATGTTCTCCGCGGTCTATGGATGCGGCCGGAACATTCCGCGGAACGGACGGCGGTGAACGAAGATCTGCCGGAAGCTCCGCTGCATGGCGTCCCTCGGGAAAGGCCCTGAGGCATTCATCAATGGCCAGACTGCAGCGGGGGGAGAAGGGGCAGCCCGGGAATTTTTCTTCGATGGAGGGAACCTTTCCGGGAATGCCCGCCAGCGGCTTACCCCGCATTGCAGGGCCGGGAACAGCCAGAGACAGAGCCCTCGTGTAGGGATGGAGGGGCTGTGAAAACACTTCTTCCGCGGAGCCCGATTCAACTATCTTTCCCGCATACATTACCAGTACCCGATCGCAGAATTTGCGGACAACGGAAAGATCGTGGGAAATATAGAGAATCGCGGTCTTCATTGTCCGGTTAAGTTTTTTAAGGAGTTCCAGGATCTGGGACTGGGTATCCATGTCCACAGCCGTGGCAGGTTCGTCGGCAATGAGGAGCCGCGGCCGGTTTATCATTGCCAGGGCAATCATCACCCGCTGACACATGCCGCCGGAAAGCTGGTGAGGGTAGGCTTCGAGGAGTTTTTCGGGATCGGGAAGGCCCAGTTCCTCCATGATCCGCAGAACCTCTGCGCGGATACGTTTTTTGTCTTTTTCTCCGTGCAGGGCGAGCGTTTCGCCTATCTGGAACCCTGTTTTAAGAAGGGGGTTGAGTGATTCCGCCGGCTCCTGAAAGATCATGGAAATGTCTTTTCCCCGTATTCGACAGAGTTCCTGTTCGCTTTTCCGCAGGAGATCTTCCCCGTCAAAATACACCTTCCCGCGGTTTGCCGCAATTCCTTCCGGCAGAAGTCCTGTTATCGAAAGGGCCGTAAGACTCTTTCCGCAGCCGGATTCCCCGGCAAGACCCGTGATCCCGGCTTCCCGGATCGAAAAACTTATGTTTCGCACCGCCTCAAGCCATTCCCTGTTCCGCCGGAGGCCAACCGACAGATTTTCTACGGATAAAATTTTTTTCACAGGCGGCCTGCGCTGTATCGGCGCTTCAGCCCTTCACCCAGGGCGTGGAAGGCGATTACGGTAAGCATGATAAATATCCCCGGAGCGAGGGCGCACCAGGGGGCGTTGAAGAGAAAATTCTGGGATTCGGAGAGCATCCTGCCCCAGCTCGGAACCGGCGGCTGAATCCCCAGACCCAGGTAACTCATGGCAGCCTCCGCCATGATCGCGTTGGAGAAGGCCAATACAAGGGCAGAAAGAATGTTGGGAACAAGATTCGGCAGTATGTGACGGAGAATGATTCTTCCGTGTGATGCGCCCTGAAGCCGCACGAGGAGCACAAAATCCCTGTTCTTGTATTCCAGGGCGCCCGAGCGGCTGATACGGGTAAAGCCCGGAATAAAGAGGATCAGAAGGGAAACAATCAGGGTGCCTTCTCCTCCTCCCAGCAAAGCCGCCATTGCCAGCGCAAAGAGTATGCCCGGAAAGGAACTGATGATGTCCATGAGCCGCATCGCCGCCTCGTCGGGAAGAGCTCCCGAATAGCCTGAAGCAAGCCCGATGACAGTCCCCAGGATAGCGCTTCCCGTTACGGTGATCAGAGCCGTCATGAGAGTGTACCTTGCCCCCGCCATGATCCTGGAAAAAACATCCCTGCCGAAGTTATCCGTTCCCAGAAGGTGACTCCGGCCGGGACTCGAAAAACGCTGCCCGCTGTCCATGGCATTGTAGTCGTAGGGCATGTACACCAGGCTGAGCAGAGCCATCCCCGCGACAAGGGCAATCAAAACGGAACCTGCCGTAATGTCAAAGAGATAATTCTCCCGCCGGCTTTCTTTTTCCGGGCCGCCCGATCCTGTAAAACTTTTCAAAGCCTGATCCTGGGATCAATAAACTGTATGACAATATCCACAAGGGTATTTGCAAGAATAACGGCAAAGGCGATATAGACCAGCAGCGTTTGTACCATCGGATAATCACGGGAACTTATCGAGGTGATAAGAAGCCTGCCTATCCCCGGTATCGTAAAAACCTGTTCGATGACAATGCTGCCCGAAAAAACTTCCCCGGTGATCATACCCAGTATGGTTACTGCGGGGATAAGCGCATTTTTAAACACATGGCGGCGCAGCACCAGGGAAAAGGGCGCTCCCTTGCTCCGGGCGGTACGGGCATAGGGGGATTCAAGCTGAGCGGCAATGGAGGAACGCAGAAACTTTATCACTGTCGCCGCATTGGGTATGGCAATAGCCAGCGCGGGAAAGACAAGACAGCCCAGGAAACCGCGGGGACTTTCCTCAAACGGTACAAAGACCCCCGGAGAAAAAAGCTTAAAGAGTATACCAAAGACCCAGATAAAGAGAACTCCCAGAAAAAAACCCGGAACGGAAATTCCGGCCGCCGCCATGGTGTTAATGATCCTGTTGAGAGGGGAACCGGCCTTCCCCGCGGCAGGCAGGGAAAAAAGCAGGGACAGTATTATTATAAAGACAAGGGAAAGGAGGGCAAGACTGAAAGTAACGGGGAGCCGGCTCAGCACCAGATCCGAAACGGCTTCCCCGCGGAAACGGACGGAGTTCCCCAGATTTCCGCCCGCAAAACCGCGGAGCCAGGAAAAGTAACGCTCCGCCGCACTGCGGTCAAGGCCGAATTCTTCCCGCAGGGCCGCCACCTGTTCTTCACCGGCCTCGGTTCCCAGTATCAGGCTTGCCGCGTCTCCGGGTATCAGGGAAAAGCAGACAAAGGTCAAAAGGGATACCAGAAAGAGAGTCAACAGTGTTAGTGCAAGCCTGCGGGCAAGGAAAGACATTCAATTCCTGTATATTGTGGAAAAGTCAATAACATACAGGGGATAGTTCAGCGAACCGCCAAAGCGCCCCTTTGAAAACGCCTTAAAACTCATGATGTCCTGGATAAACACACTGGCGGCATCCCGGCTCATGATCCGCTGGCACTCCTTGTACAATTCAATACGCTTCCCCTCATCAGACTCCCTTTGCGCGGCATCGTAGGAACGGTCATAGGCATCGCTTTTGTAGTTGATAAAGTTACTGCCGCTTCCCGAATGATAGCGGGAAAGGAAGGAACGCGGAGAAACATTACTTGCGTCAAGAGAGATGATCGTTGCCTCATACTTTCTGCCGCGGTAGGTTTCGGAAAGCCAGGAAGCCCAGTCTATCAGTTTTATGGAACCCGCAATACCCGCCGCCGCCAGTTGATTCACTATTACCTGGGCCGTATCAACATGCATACTGTAATTTGAAGGCACTGTAATCTCCAGAGAGAGTTTCTGCCCGCCTTCCCCGTAACCTGCCTCCGCAAGAAGCTGCCTTGCCCTCTCCTCATCGAAAGGATAGGGCTCCCTCAGGGAAACATCGTAGTACTGGGCAAGACCCGGTATAAGGGGACTCCCGGAAGGCTCCCCCCGGCCGTAGAAAGCAGTATCAATGACAGCCTTTCTGCCGACAGCATAGTTGATCGCCTGCCTCACCCGGATATCATCCAGCGGCTTTACGGAATTGTTGAGCGCCAGAAGCTGAACGGCATTGGAGAAGCCGGGAATGATATCGAAACGTTCAGGATCAAGCTGCTCCACGATGGAACCGGTAACGCTGGCTCCGTCGATATTTCCCCCCTGGAGAGCGAGAAAAAGCGCATCCGAATCGGCAAGAAAAATGATAGTCACCCTGTCCAGCTTCGGCAGATCGGGCTGCCTGTAATGCGGATTCTTCACCAGAACCAGAGACTGCTGGGCCGCGTAGGACTGGATCATGAAAGGCCCCGACCCGACCGGATTTTTTTCCCGGTCAGGATTATTCGCAGGCACAATACCGATGGTAAGGTAGGGAAGGAATTCAGGATCCCTCTCCTTAAGCGTGATGATAAGAACGGCTTCATCCGGTGTTTCAAGCTTTTCGATCTGGGTAAAGCCCTGAAATTTTGCTTCGATTGCCGTGTTTATGGAGAAAGCCGCATCCGCAGAACCGAGAGCCTGCCCGTTGCTGAAACGCAGCCCCTTCCTCAACACAAAACGGTAACGCCGCCCCCCCTCTTCGACAGACCACGACTCAGCCACCGCAGGCTGCAGAACCCCCCGGCTGTCCGGCTTCACCAGCCCTTCATAGACATTAAAGAGAATACTCCTGCCGTCCGCAGTATTGGAACTGGAAAGCGGATCAAGAGTGGCAGGTTCGGAACTGAACCCATAACGGAGCTCCGCCCGGCCCCGGACATCCGCATCCTTCTTCCCCAGTGCGGCAAGAGAGACAAGACCGGCAAGAAGCAAAACAGGTATAAAGAATTTGCCCTTTAATGAGGTTTTCATCGGTTCTCCTTTGGCTTTTATGTCCAGAGTATAGTAAAAAAACTCCTTTCATTCAATCCATTCAATAGTTTCATATTAAACATAGAGAAAAAGTATGAAAATATAAAAAATTTCATCCTGAAGCTGAGAAGGGGGGGCTCTTTCCATACCCGGAGCCGGAACTTCTGCATGTACTTTCCGCCCCCCAGACTCCAGCCCGGCCCTGCCGGTAATGCCCCGGACTTGAATTCGGTTTTTCCGTTTCGGCACTTGGCGACTATATAATAATAAAGTATATTTTTCTTATGGCTGAAGAAATTGTACGTGAACCGCAAATGGGGCTTACCTTTGAAAAGGTCTGGGCCATGTTCCAGGAAACCGACCGGAAGATACAGGAAACGGCCCTGCAAATGAAGGAAACCGACCGCAGAATGCAGGAAACTGACCGCATAGTGCAGGAAACGGCCCTGCAAATGAAGGAAACTGACCGGAAGATGAAGGAAACGGCCCTGCAAATGAAGGAAACCGACCGGAAGATCGGTAAACTGGGCAGTAAGCTCGGCGATTTGATCGAAGAGATGATCTTCCCCAATATTCTGGAGAAGTTCAATAAGCAGGGCTATGTTTTTGGGAAGGCGGCTCCCAATGTCCGCTACCGGGA
>JAIRNJ010000122.1 GCA_031258115.1 Treponema sp.
GTGCTCTTCCGATCTCCAACGCCACGACGATCTTCCAGGTACACCCTGAATGTTACGACGAGGATATAAAGGCAGCCTTCATCAGGCATCACAAGAATCCTTTCGGTTTTAACAGTCTCCATTTTACAACCAGTGTCGATGAATCAAAGGCCCTCAACGATCACGGCGGCCCTCTTATCATTATCTCTGCGGACGGCATGTGCGAGGCGGGCCGTATTCAGCATCACCTGATCCACAACATCGAAGATCCCAATACCACTGTTCTTACCGTAGGCTACATGGCGGAAAATACCCTGGGCCGGAGGATCCGTAACCGTGATGCGGAGGTAAAAATACACGGACAGTGGCTCAAGCTCCGGGCGGAAGTTGAAGAGATCAACGCATTCAGCGCCCATGCCGACTATGCCGAAGCCGCAGAATGGCTGTCGTCGCTGGATACTTCCAGGCTTAAGAAGATCCTTCTGGTTCACGGCGAATCCAGGGCCCAGGCGGCGTTCACCAAATTCCTTTCCGGCAAAGGCTATGCCAACGAGATTGTAAAGTACGGCAAAACCTACGCACTGAATTAGTGTCTGTCCACAAAGCCGGTTACTTTGCGGCCAGAAAATGCCTTTGAGGAATTTTTACCACAGGGTCAAAGAAATCGAAAAAAGGGAAAAACATTGACGTATCTGACAGGCTTTCATGCTATCGAAGAATGGATTAAGGCGGGGAAACCTGCCCTGAGTCTTCTTGTCGCCAAGGCGGGGCCCAGGGCGCGGGAACTGCTCGCACTGGCGCAGACACGCAAGATCCGGGTAGACCGGACGGGGACTTACGACCTGGATCGTCTTGCGCCGGGACACCGGGGAATAGCGCTGCAGGTTGAAGGCCATGCCGGAGGCGGCAGTTTTTCTGCCGAAACAAGCGTGGAAGATTTTTTAACAGGCCTTGCGGAAGGCGCGGATGCCCTGGTACTCATACTGGACGAGATCACCGATCCCCACAACTACGGAGCGATACTGCGCTGCTGCGATCAGTTTGCCGTAGATCTGGTGATCAGCCGGAAGGCCCGCAGCGCAAAAAATGCGGAAGTGATCGGCAGGACTTCTGCGGGAGCGGCTGCCTGGGTTCCCGCCGCGGAGGAGGCCAATCTCGTGCGGGCCGTTGATATGCTCAAGGAGTCGGGTTTCTGGGTTTACGGCGCCGGCATGGAAGGGGAAAGCGCGTATAAAAAAGATCTCAAAGGCAGAGTTGCAATTATTCTGGGAAGCGAGGGGGAAGGTATCTCCCGTCTCCTGCGGGAACGCTGTGACGCCATGATCGGCATCCCTTCCCTGGGACGCATTGATTCCCTCAATGTTTCCGTTGCGGCAGGAATCCTGTTGTACGAAGTCCGCCGCCAAAAAAGAAACCCTTCCGGCAATTAGCCGGAAGGGCGCCTTTCCGTACATTATCGCATTTTTCAACACGGTAAGGTTTAGGAGTTTTTCTTTAAAAAAATTTCCTTTGGAAAATTTCCTTTTGGAAAAACTCCCGGAACGTCGTTCTCCTGTCTTACTGGAGAAGCTGAAGCACTGTCTGACTCCTCTGATTGGCCTGAGCCAGCATTGCGGTACCGGACTGACTAAGGATCTGGTTTTTGGTATAACCGACCATCTCATTAGCCATGTTGGTATCCCGAATGCGGGATTCGGAGGCCTGCAGATTTTCAGCCCCGATATCGAGACCGCGGACCGCATGCTCCAGACGGTTCTGGTAGGCGCCAAGATCAGCACGCTGCTTGTTAATTCTCTTGATCGCTTCGTCGAGGGTTCCAATGGCACGATTGGCACTGTCAGGACTTGACAGTGAAAGAATTGATTCGTCACCGACATTGCGGACCCCGAGGGCCTTGGCAGTCATGGTGCCGATATATACCCGTTCACGCTGATCCATGTTGGCGCCGATATGGAGCCACATGGAAGCAGTAATCACGTTCTCGCCGATTTCCCGCCCGAACCTTCCGGTCAGAAGATTCATTCCGTTGAACTGAGCATGGGAAGCAATCCGATCTACTTCATCGATCAAGGCGGAAACCTCAACCTGAATGTACATCCGGTCTTCCGCAGAATAAATACCGTTGGAAGACTGCACGGCCAGTTCACGCATGCGCTGAATAATGTCTTCGGATTCCTGGAGATAACCTTCCGTAGTCTGAATAAACGAAATACCGTTCTGGGCGTTTGTTGACGCCTGATTCAGACCGCGAATCTGGGACCGCATCTTCTCAGAAACAGCGAGTCCCGAAGCATCATCACCGGCGCGGTTGATCCGCAAGCCGCTCGACAGTTTCTCCATGTTCTTGTCCAGATAATTCTGGGTAACTTTGAGGGATCTGTCGGCAAACATTGCGCTAAGGTTGTGATTGATAATCATAAAACACTCCTTTGGAGTTTTCAGCGTTCCTGCCCCTTTGGCAGAAATCACCGTAGCATCCATGCTGATGAAAACTTTTATGTTTTCATTTTTGGAACATCCCCAATGGGGACACTCCACGGATTTTAATCCGTTGTGCCACTGTTGCCCTCAATCCGTCCGTCCCCGGAAGAATGAGGGGGAACCGTTAAGTTCCGCCCCGCCCGGAATCAGGAGGCCCAACGGGCGCATGATCCTGAGCGGTATCATTATAAATATCGGATTTTGAAAATTTACCTTTAGGGTATTTTTTTTATGTTGTATGTACTATAATTCCGCACAGAGGAGACAGAAATGAAAGCAGGTCTTAATGACGGAGTATATCCGCCCATTGTTGCAAATTTTCCCCATATTCTTCACGGAGGAGACTATAACCCCGATCAGTGGTTAAAACAGAAGGATACCATCTGGAAGGAAGACATGCGCCTGGCAAAACTTGCCGGCATCAACAGTCTTTCGGTCGGGATCTTCGCCTGGACCGCCCTGGAAAGCGCCGAAGGCGAGTATCATTTTGAATGGCTTGATGAGGTGATGGACATGCTGGCAAAAAACGGCATCGTCGCCGTACTGGCTACCCCTTCCGGCGCCCGGCCTGCCTGGATGAGCCAGAGCTACCCGGAGGTGCTTCGGGTAAGCCGGAAACGCACGCGGAATCTCCACGGCGCAAGGCATAACCATTGCCTCTCCTCCCCCGTTTACCGGGAAAAGGTGAGGCTTATCAATACCAAACTGGCGGAACGCTACAAAGACCACCCCGCTCTGGGAGTATGGCATATTTCCAACGAATACGGCGGAGAGTGCCACTGTCCCCTCTGCCAGGAACGTTTCCGGGAATATCTGAAGAAGAAATACGGCAGCATTGAGGCCCTCAACGATGCCTGGTGGACCAGCTTCTGGAGCCATACCTATACCGACTGGTCACAGGTGGAAAGTCCCAGCCCCATCGGTGAAGAGAGTACCCACGGCCTCAATCTGGACTGGATGCGCTTTACCACCGAGCAGTTCAGGGACTTCTACCTCTGGGAAATCGCTCCCATGAGGCAGTTTACCCCAAAAATCCCCTGTACGACGAACCTCATGGGCACCTATCCCGGCATAGACTATTTCCGTCTGGCGGAAGCCCTTGATGTTGCATCCTGGGACTCCTACCCCCAATGGACGGGAACTACGGAGGATATTGCCCTGGGCGTGGAATTTTCCTTCAGGCACGATCTTACCCGCAGCCTTAAAAAGCGGCCCTTCATGCTGATGGAATCTTCCCCCTCGGCTACCAACTGGCGGCCTGTAACCAAGCTCCACCGGCCCAATGTACACATGCTCCAGTCCATGCAGGCCCTGGCCCACGGTTCCGACACGGTACAGTACTTCCAGTTCCGCAAGGGCCGTGGTTCTTCGGAGAAGTTCCATGGAGCGGTAGTGGATCACGAGGGAACGGAAAACACAAGAGTCTTTGCCGATGTAAAGGCCGTGGGAGAACGGCTCAAGGGTCTTGACGGCCTTGTGGGAGCGGCAACACCTTCAAGGGCCGCAATCATCTACGACTGGAATGTCCGCTGGATCCTGGACGATATCAAGGGCCTTCTGCAGATCAAACACGGTTATGAAAAAACGGTAATCGAACACTACTCCTGTTTCTGGCACATGGGCATCCCCGTGGATATTATCGACTCGAAACAGAGCCTTGAAGGCTACGATCTTGTCGTTGCCCCCATGCTCTACATGCTCCGTACCGGGGTTGCCGAAGCCATTGAGTCCTTTGTCAAACAGGGAGGCACATTTGTCGCAACATATATTACAGGCTATACCGATGAAAACGATCTCTGTTTTACCGGAGGTTTCCCCGGCCCCCTCAAGGAGATTCTGGGCATCTGGTGCGAAGAGATCGACTCCCTGTATCCCCGGGACAGAAACAGTATCAACTGGAAAAACAAAAAATACGAAGTGTACGATTTCTGCGAACTCATTCATTCAAGGGGCGCGGAAGTACTGGCAAGTTACGGCAGCGATTTCTACTCGGGCCGCCCTGCCCTTACGGTGAACAGGTACGGCAAGGGTAAAGCCTGGTTCATCGCAGCCCGTACCGGACTTGATTTTCTGCAGGATTTCTACCATGACAGGGCGAAGGACTGCGGCCTTAAACCCGCCCTGGATACCGTGCTTCCCGGGGGAGTTACCGCCCAGATTCGCAGTACCGGGAAGAAGGACTACATCTTTGTGATGAATTTTAGCCCGGAAAAACAAAGCGTGGATGCGGGGAATTTGGGAAAAAAAACACTGGAGCCCTACGAAACCTGGATTATTGAAAGATAGGAAAATTCATGAAAATCGTTAAGGCAAAAGAAACCATGGGCGCCAGGGAGCGTGTGCAAAAAACTTTCGCCCATGAAAAAACCGACCGGGTAACCATCGGTTACGATTACAACGAGGGCATTCACCGCCGCCTGAAGGAAGCCCTGGGAATAGGGGAAACCGATGAGGAAGGACTCCTTCGGGCTCTGGGTGTGGATTACCGGGGTATAAGCGCTCCCTATACCGGAAAACCGCTCTTCCCGGAAATTCCGAACCGGCAGCGGAATCAGCTTGAAGGCTGTGTGATGCGCTGGGTGGAACACGGTTCCGGCGGCTATTGGGATTTCTGCGACTTTCCTCTCCAGGACGCCGATGACGAAGCCTTTGCCGTTTTCCCTGTTCCCAATCCCGACGATTTCGACTATGGGGCTGCCCTGGAAACGGCCAAAATCTACGGAAAGGATTACGGCGTTTATACCGGCGGTCCCGGCATACCGGACATCATCAATTCAAACGGCAGAATAATGGGCATGGAGGATGTTCTCTGCCACCTCCAGGGTCAAGACGAAGCGGCTCTGGCCTTTATGCGCCGCCGGGCGGATTTTCAATTAAAAAGCCTTGAACGCCTTCTTGATAAATGCAAAGACTATATTGACTTTGTCTGGTTTGGCGAGGATCTGGGTACCCAGCATTCCCCCATGATAAGCCGGGAATTATACCTTGAAACCATGAAACCCATACACCGGAAGTTTTTCGACCTTGCCAAGGCCTACGGTAAGCCCAGCATCGTCCATACCTGCGGTTCATCAAGCTGGGTCTACGAGGATTTTATCGAGATGGGAGCTTCGGGCGTTGACACCCTGCAGCCGGAAGCGGCCAACATGGCCCCCGAATACCTCAAGGCCCGTTTCGGTAACCGGCTTTGCTACCGGGGCTGCATATCAACCGCCGGGCCCCTGGCCTATGGCACGCCGCAGGAAGTCCGGGAATATGTACAGCGCACCCTGGAGATCATGATGGACGGTTACGGCTATCATTTTGCGCCGACCCATCAGATTCAGGACAATACCCCGGTAGAAAACGTGACCGCCATGTATCAGGCGGCCCATGATTTCGGGGTGTACCGCTAACAGTTTGTTGCGCTTCGCGCGTAAAACCTCTAAAAATCGCCGATCAGGCGATTCGTGGCTATTCTTCTTAATCCTTCGTTGATACTTTGAATTGCTGGATTATCGAGGTTAAATGTATCGAGAGGTAAATTGACAGGCGGTATACCATCAGTTATACTCTTTATATGAAAACTGAGGTTTCCATTGAAGACAAGGTTTATAAAAATGCAGAAAATACCGCAATCCGCATGGGCCTAAGCCGAAGCAGGCTGTACACTTTGGCGATTGAGGAGTATATACAGAATCATTCTCCCGATCTGCTTCTTGATCGGCTTAATGAAGTGTATTCTGTTGAAAATTCAAAATTGGATGATGATATTCAACAGGCCCAGTTTAATCTGCTTTCTGGTGAAGACTGGTGATCCGGGGAGAAATTTGGTGGGCAGACCTGCCGCCGGCAAGAGGTTCGGAACCGGCAAAACACAGGCCCGTTACGGTTGATAAATCTTTTTTTATACAACATGTTTCCATGCTCCCAGGAAATATGATAGGGAAGATCAATGCCGGATTAAAACAAATATTGGATATTCCATAAAAGCCTTCTTCGGCTGTTCAGCGTTTCAACTCGCTGGGCGAAAAACCTGTTTTATTCTTGAAAAGCCGGGAAAAATAAAACTGATCGTCGAAACCCAGTTTGTAGGCAACCTCTTTGACGGAAGCGTCTTTCTGCGTTAAAAGACTTTTGGCTTTCTGGATCTTTATGTGGATAAAATACTGATAGGGTGTCATGGATGTATAAGCCTTGAAAATCTCGTTCAGGCGGGGAACGGAAACCCCCGACTGCCCGGAAATTTCGGTTATGCTGATATTGCTAAAGCAGTTATCTTCCATGACGATCTTGGCCTTTTCCACGATTTCCTCATAGTAATTCGGCTGCTCATTCCGGCGCTCCAGGGTCAAGATATCCATAAGCAGGGCCACAATCCCCGCGCAGGCCCGGTACTGGAAGAGGGGCTTCTGGACTTTTACCTCTTCCAGGATAAGGCGAAAATTTTCGATGATACGGCTGTTGAGGCCGGGGTTAAAAACCAGATGATCCAGCGAGAGAAGATCTTTTTCGATCATGCCGTCAAAAAAGGAGCCCCTAAAGCCGGCCCAGTACTCGTGCCAGCCTGTTTCGTATACCGGCTTGTACTTGTGCGGAATGCCCGGAATGGCTAAAAAAGCCGAACCCTGGCTCATCTCATGCAGCTGCCCGTGGACTTCCAGGCTGCCCCTGCCCCTGGCGATATACAGGATCTGAAATTCCTTGAGGGTTCTGCCTTCAGTAACAGAGCGCACCGCTTGAGGATACTCATTTTTTCTTGGCGGATACTCTGTTTCGGGGGGCACCTCAACACTTCCCGCATTGGTGCAGATCATCCCCAGCTTTTCATCCTCATCGCTGAAGGGCAGATAGGTAAAGAAGGCATCGGAATCGGTAGATACATTTTTATCCGGCATTGCCCTTACTCCTCATGTTCCCCCCGGTTTTGTGGACAGACACTAACTATATTCCATGTTTTTGAGAAAAAAGTCCATTCTATGATCTCCTGCCGTATTGGTAAAATCAACGGCATCAGTTTAGATATTTAAGCTGATACTTGCAGACTTATGTCTGTAATAGTACAGGAAAATTTCAGGAGGATAGTATGAAGAGAGGAATTTTTATCGTTGTAGTTTTAGCCCTGGCACTTCAGTGTGTTTTTGCGGGCGGCGGTAAACAGCAAAGCGGCGGCGCGGCTTCCGGCGGGGCGGCCGATAAACCGGTTCAAATCACCTTCAGGACATGGAACCCCGATGACCAGGGTGACGCATGGGCCCACACAGAGCAAAAATTTGAGCGGTTGTATCCGAATATCGATATCGTTCTCGATCAGGTTACCTATTCGGATCACATACAGACGCTGAAAGTGCTGGTTGCTTCGGGTGAAGGCCCCGATACCTACGGCGTCCAGACCGGGGCGTTGATGAAAGAATTCTCCGAATTTACCGTTGATGTGGCGCCCAGAATGGCAAAGGAATTCGGCGCCGACTGGGAAAAAATGTTTTTACCTTTTACCCTGGAAATGACCAAGGGCAGCCTTCCTTCGTATTATGGCCTTCCCACAGGTACGGGGACTGCGGGTCACATCTGGGCCAATCTTGAGTATTTTACCAAATACGGTCAAAAGGTTCCCGCCAATTTAAGAGAGCTTCAGGCGGTAACAAAGTTTTTCCGCTCAAAAGGCGAATTGCCCCTGATCATCGGCGCCAAGGACGACTGGATCAACATTGATATGTTCATCAATATTGCAGCCGACATTAATGCAAAACTGCTTTATGACGCCATTGACGGAAAGGCATCCTTTACCAGCCCCGACATTGTACAGGCCCTTACAATCTGGAGAAGCCTGTTTACAGACGGAGTTTTCCAGGACGGCGCTTTAGGTATTAATGTTTACAATGATGCAACTACTATCTTTGAAGATGAAGGCCTTGCACCCCTTATCTGCAACGGCGCTTGGGTGGTTAACGGTATTGATACATTTATAAAAAGGTATCGCGATAAAGGACTCCCCGATCCTCAGTATGAGGTATTCACCATGGATTGGAACAATGACGGGAAACCGGCGCATGTGGCTCCAAACGTTGAAGTGGTTGTATCCCTGAACAAAGAAAGCAAACATCCGGAAGAAGCCTGGGCCTTCTTCAAATGGTACTGTACGGAAGGCGTCAAGACCTTAATTGATGAACGTCTTTTGTACTTTCCCAGCCTGACGAGTCACGTCGCTGATGTAAGCAGGTTCCCTCAGGAGACCCAGAAGAACTTCAAAAAACTGGTGGACATCATGACCGAAAGGGCTTATGGTTACCGGGAAATCGCCTACCCCAGGCTGAAACAAACCATCTGCGATCAGCTTAAGGCCATTGCCACAGGCGAATCAACACCCCAGAGGGCGGCCCAGATCATTGAGGATGCTTCCAAAGCCGAAAAACGCTAGTCAGCGTCTGTCCATAAAGCCGTTTGCTTTATGGACAGAATTTTGCATGTTGCAAAACCCGCCTGTTTCCGGAAAGTCTTTCAGAGGGCTTTGCTAAAAAAGCCCCCTTGCATTACAATAGACTTGCTTGAGAGCCTGGTATTCTCTTATACCAATAACGGAGGTATGACCTTGCAGACCGTAAAACGGCTTAACAAAATACACTACCAGAACGAAGGGTATCTTTTTATTTTTCCGATTATGTTCTTTTTTGCCGTCTTCTGTGTTTACCCTCTGCTCTTTAATTTTTATTACAGCGCTTTTGAATGGAACGGAATGAGCAAAAACAAGCTCTTTATCGGCATGCAAAATTTCCGGCTTCTTTTTAAAGACCCCATCATGTTAAAGGTACTGCGTAATGTTTTTTTCTTTTTTATGGGGACGGTATTCCCCCAGGCCTTTTTTGGAATAGTCATTGCCTTTATCTTGAACCGGAAAATAATTGCCGGCGGGTTTTTCAGAACCGTACTGTATCTTCCTTCGATTATGACGCTTTCAATAATTGGAAGCATATTTTCCCGGATGATGGAACCAAATATCGGTGTAATCAATGTAAGCCTCCGTGCTCTGGGTTTGGATTTTCTTGCCCTTCAATGGCTTGGACAGCCAGGTACGGCTCTTTTTTCGTTAATACTTGTAAATGTCTGGACATGGACAGGGTTCAGCATGCTCCTTTATAACGTGAATATGACAAATATTCCCGAAGAACTGTATGAAGCGGCTACCATTGACGGCGCATCGGGATTTCAGCAGTTTTTCAGACTCACATTTCCCCTGCTCAAGAATACCCATCTGTCTCTTATTCTTTTGGGTTCCATAAGCACTCTCAAGACCTTTGATCTTCCGTACGTACTTACAAAAGCCGGGCCCAATCACGCGACGGAATTCTTTTCAACCTATATATACCTTCTCTCTTTTAATCTTTTTGATCAGGGAAGATCTTCCGCATTGGTAACAATTCTCTTCTTCCTGTCATTAATCTTAACGATAATACAGCTCAGAATGTACGGCATACTCGGACAGAAGGAGAATTAATAATATGAAGCGGGTAAACAGTTTCCATGTTTTTGGAATGATAGTATTGCTGATTTCCACTCTTATCGTTGCCTATCCTCTGGTCATAGCCGTTCAGCGTTCCCTGTCCGTATTCGGATTGGGCAATTATGCAGCGGTACTGAACAAGGTAAATATTTTCCGTAATCTGCTCAACAGTATAGTAGTTACCGGCGTTACCCTGATCGGAACCATGATTATCTGTTCCCTGGCTGCTTTTGCCTTTTCAAAACTTGCCTTCAGGGGGCGGAATATACTTTTCCTCTTTTTGCTGATGGGAATGATGATACCAACTTCGGCTACAATTTTCCCTCTTTTTCAGATTATCAAATTTCTAAAACTGGTAAATAAACCCGTGTCCCAGAGCCTGCCGTATATTACAGGCAGTTCAATTTTTGGCCTCCTTTTGCTTAAAATCTATTTTGATTCCCTGCCGAATGAGATGATGGAATCCGCCCGTATAGACGGTGCAAGTTCTCTGCGTATTTTTAGTCAGATTATGCTGCCCAATACATTGCCCGGGCTTTCCATACTTTTTGTAAATACTTTTATCAGTGCCTGGAATGAACTGCTTATCGCCATTACCTTTATCACAAAACGAGAATTTTTAACCATGGCGGCCTTACCGGTTAATTTTGCGTCAAGTCCGGGCCGGACAGATAATTCAATAGGAGAACTTTTTGCCTGTCTTATCATGTGTCTTATTCCGATTATCATTTTCTATATATGTGCACAGAAAATGATCATCCGCGGAATGACAGAAGGTACGGTAAAAGGCTAACACTAGAACCGGTTCCAAAATTGAAGTATTGAAACCGGCTCACTATTTTTGTTACAGGAGCATTATATGACCAACCTTGAAAATTTTCTTGCAGTAATGGAGTACAAAACTCCGGATCATGTACCGAACTGGGAAGCAGGCGCCTGGGATCAGACTATTGACCGCTGGGAAAATGAAGGTCTTGACAGGCGTCTGCTTACATGGGACTGGTTTACCGGCGAAGATTATTTTGGTTTTGATAACCGGGAATATATCCCGATTAATCTGAATATGATTCCCCTTTTTCCCGTTGAAGTTCTTGAAGAAACCGAAAGGTACGAAGTCATCAGGAACAGCATCGGTATTACTACCAAAGCGCTTAAAGAGGGTTACTCCGGCGGTCACCGTATGTCGATGGATCAGTATCTGAAATTCCCGGTTGAAACCCACGAGGATTTTAAAAAACTTAAACCTCGTTATATCGGGAATCAGGCTGCGAGGTACGAACAGGGATGGAAAGAATTCCGTCTTGAAGGCTGGAAAAAAAGAAAGCATCCGCTGATTGCCGGCAGGAACTGCCAGACCCTTGGTTTTTACTGGCGCGCCAGAGAATGGATGGGTACGGAAAATCTTTCATTGGCATGGTATGACGATCCCGCTCTCTGTGACGATATGATGGAATTTATAGCCGATTTTACCATAGAGGGGCTTAAACCGGTACTTGATGAAATAGCCCCGGATTATATCTTTATCAACGAAGATATGGCCATGAAATCAGGGCCGCTTCTGGGACCTGATACATATAAACGTTTTATTTTTCCCCACATGAGGCGGCTTGTTGACTATATCAAGAGCAAAGGAACCC
>JAIRNJ010000278.1 GCA_031258115.1 Treponema sp.
CTCTTCCGGGGATCCCCACGCCACATGTTTGTGAGAACCCAGTATCAGTTTTATCCCGCCGTCCATTGACCATAATTTTACCTTATAATAAGCATTCTGAAAAGCTATTTGTTGGTAAATGACAAACAAGAAATAATCTTTCCTGTTCTCTTTCCTGTATTCACGGCGAAAAAAAGGCGGGAAGCATGGAACCGCTCAGCGCGCTGATCAAAACGGCGGAAGCGGCGCTTAAAATGAGGGAGGCAAGACCCAGCGATACCAGGGTGAGGGCGTTTCCCCTGAAGAAACGGTTTACCTGTTCCATGGATGAACGGCGGGCGACTTCCCGGATTAGTATCAGAGAGAAAAGGATGCCCAGGGAAAACCCCAGAGCCAGAGCCAGAGCCTCTGCAAAAGAAGATGCCAGATGAAGGGTAAGAAGGCTTGCCGCGGGGCAGAACCCTTCGTACGCGTCCAGGGGACTGTAAGCCCGTTCTTCCTCCGCAGGAAGATGAAGCGGCCGGCCAAGAACCTTCTCCACGGCGCGGGGCAGGATGACGCTCAGCGGGAAGAGGAGAATATAGGCAAAGATACCCAGAGAAAACAGGGAAAGGATCAGGGTATAGAAGATCCAGAGGAAGATTACGCTGATAAAGAGAAAAAGCACACTGTACCAGGGGAAGCTCTTTCCCTCCCCTCCCGGCCGGCGGCTTACTCCCTTTAGCCCCAGACCGTACTGGAAAACCAGGTTTGCCGAACAGCTTGAAAAAAGGATTAGAATAGAGAATTTAATCATTCATCTTCCTCCCCGGAATTGTTCCGGCCCCTTAAAAAATTGTAGATGGCAACCCCGTAACCGAGGAGGAGAAAGGCTCCGGAACTGAGGGAAACCAGATAGAGAAGGGAAGTTTTGCCTGCAAAAAAGAAGATCATTCCCCTGCTGCCGCCGGGAAAGGAAAGGGAAAGGAAGCCCAGAGGCTCCCGGATAAGAGAGAGGGCAATGGAGAGTCCGCAGTAAACCAGAGCATCGAAGAAACTTGAGGACAAAGCCTCACTGAGATCCACGGTCTGTATTCTTTCCGCCGTACCGGAACCTGTATATATCAGAGGCCCCAGAAGGATGGGAAAGAAACATTCCATTCCCAGAAAGGGGTTGACGAGCAGGTGAACCCAGAGGTACAGGGCCCCGATAAAGCAGGAAATAGCCAGAATAACCAGGGATCTACCCTTTTCAGGCAGGATGCTCCGGGCAAACCACAGTGAAAGACCGGTAAGGAGGTAGAGCCAGAGGAGACCGACGCTCACGGTGAGGGCATAGGCCAAACGGCTTGAAGAGATGAGGATAAGGGCTAAACCCGCCAAAGAAGAGAGGGGACTTCTGTTTCCCCAGAACGGATGAGAATGATGGGAATTATTCACGGAGACGCCTTTTCCGGATTCGCTTTTTCGATACGTCTCATGTAAATATCTTTCTGCGCCTCCGGGATACGGGAAAATACTTTTTCACCATGAATGGTAAGGGCCACAAGTTCCTCCACTTTTGCATCCCGGTTGAGCCGGGCAAGGCAGAGTACGCCGATTCCGTCGGTAAAAAGGGGAAACACACACGCGGAAGCATCCTGATCCGGGCCTGAGATCCTGTACCAGCTTCCCAGAACCTGCATCCCCCCGGCGGCGGGCCGTGAAGGAATCGGGGATGAGAGTTCCCAGGAATAGCCCTGGGTCTTGAGCAGACGGTTTATTCGTTTCAACAGAATTCCCTCCCTGAGAGAGCCGGACAAAAGCCATATAAGGCTTGCAGCCACAAGGAGGCCGGCCAGCCAGCCGGCCAGGATCAGAGTCCCCTGAAGCGGAGTAAAACTTTTTTTTGCCTTTACCGGCATCAGCTTCCCCTCTTTCCCAGATTAAAAAGAAAACAACGTTCGGCGCAACGGAACGGGGGCAGAAGAGCATTGATTAAGGCCGTGGCAAAGAAGGCGCCGTACATCTGCTGCCCCTGCTCCCGGAAGATAAAGGTAAAGAGGGCCCCCAGTACCATAAGAATAATGATTCCCGTATGGGACTTGGCCCCGGTGGCAGGATCGGTTATCAGCAGAAAGGCCGCCACAAGAGTACCTCCGCTGAGGAAGGAGAAAAGCACATCCCCCTGCCCTGCCGTCCCGCCAAAGGGCAGAGCGCCGAAAGCACGGACAAGAAAGCCGTAAACCAGGAGGAAAAGAGCCGATATCCAGGCCCGGTTCACCTGGGAGGCGCATATCAGGATGCTGCCCGCAAGCAGGCCGAGAATTCCCCGATCCGCGATGATCCCCGGAGAGGCGGAATTGAAAAGGTCTATGTAAGCGGCGGGCAGTTCCGCGCCGGGTATCGCAAAAATCGTAGAATTGAGAAAATTCCTGAAAGCCTGATCAAGAGAGCTGCCTGCACTGTACTGCCAGGTTCCCGAAATTTTGAGGATTGCCAGAGGAGAACCCTGCGGATTGCTGAAACCGGAAGCCAGGCTCCGGAAAAGGATCGAGAGGTTTGAACCTTCCAGCGCCTTTTCAAAGGCCTGGGGAAAGGAGATTCGCATGAACAGCCAGCCGCCAAGGGCAGGATTTACCCAGTTGGAACCGAGACCGCCGAAACTGTGCTTTATCACCGCCATGGCAAAGACGGCTGCAAAGAAGGCGCAGAAGGGATTGATCCGGTTGGGCAGAAGCAATGTCAGTACCAGGGCCGAAACCACGGCGCTCCCGTCAAGAAGCGTCCTGTATCCGTCCCGGCGCCAGGTGATAATAAGTTCCGTAAGCACAGCTCCTGCAAGGGCAGAGAAGGCTACGAACAGTGAAGCGCCTCTATCCAAAAGGGCAGACTGAATGATCGCCATAAGGGCGCAGCAAGCCACGAGAACCATCCTGCTGGTGGTAGAGCGGGCAAAATTCACCTGGGGAGAGAGGTTTATTCGTTTTTCCTGTTTCCATACTTCCGCAGCCATATTTACGCCATCCCCAGAATAGTCTGAGACAGGGCCAAACGGGAAGGGCATACCACATCGCAGCAGCCGCAGCCATGACAGCTGTCATTGCCGGAAATTCCGGGTTTCCCGGAGGCAGTTCCGTTTCGTCCTGCCGCCCTGGCGTTTTTATAGAGTTCTTCGGGATCAAGGCCGACAGGACACACCGTCCGGCACTCGCCGCAGCTTATACAGTTCCGCCGGGGCTGGGCATGGGCTTCCAGAAGGGCAAAAACCGCGTAACTGGTTTTTATTACCGGTTCATCCAGATCAACCACCGCCCTTCCCAATACGGGAGAACCGCTTGCTATCTTCCTGGGCTTGTCTACAAAACCGCCGCACTCGGCAAAAATTTCGCCTATTCTCGTACCGATCCGTACCTTCATCACCTGGGGCTTGCGTACCGCGGAACCTCCCACGGCTACATAGCGGTCAAGGATGGGCTTTCTGTATGCCACGGCGTCATGGATTGCGGCCAGAGTAGCGGGCCCCAGCATGAGAAGGGAACCCAGTTCAACATTTTCTTTTTTACCGAAAGAGCGGAGCACCAGTTCCAGTTCCCTCTGATTCCGCTGGGGGTAACGGGAACCCGTATACACCAGGGAGATAGGGATCTCCCAGCGGGAAGCTTCCTCCATGAGCCGGCTGCCCAATTCGGTTTCTCCCTGGGACAGGGCAAAGACAATCCTGCCCATCCTTCCCGCCCGGCACATGATATGAGCCCCCTGGGCAATAGCCTTGGTACGTTCCATACAAAGCAGACGGTCGGCCGCCAGCCAGGGATCATCAAAAACACAGCGGACTACCAGACTGATAGTCCCCTGTTGATTCCTCAATGAATTGAGCATATCCGCCACGGGACGGCCTGAGCCTTCCATTTCTACAATGCCGAATTCCGCAATAGTCCGGTGGAGATCGAAGGCGGACATGCCGATCCAGGGGAAGAATTCCTCTCTCTTGCCCAGCTTCTCAAAACTCCCTTCCATACGGATTATCAGCGCATCGTTGTTCTGACCGCCGGCGGCTTTCCAGGATACCATTCTGATCACCCGGCCCGGTACGGAGGCATGGACATTGGCGGAAAGGGAACCCTGCCCCCTGCCGATAAGCATGCCTTCCCGAACCAGATCCCCCACGGAAACGATGGGATAGGCCCGGCCGCCCGGATGCTGCACCATGGGGATAACCGAAATGGCGGGTAAAAAAGCTACCACACTGGGACTATTCTGCGGAACCGCCGGATCGTTTATCGTGATACCGCCCCGCGGGAAGGAGTAGACTTTCATGCGGCTATCCATTTTTCATCGTATAATTCCATCTTTTTCTTTTTTCCGCCTCTCCGGAATCCCGGAGAAAAAATAAAACCCGGCAGGGAACACAGCAGGGCAAGGCAAACAACAGGAAGGGAACGGAGATCCTCTCCGCTCACCGGGCCGGACAAACCTTCAAAGAGATTTTTTAGGGGGAAGGGGGGAATCGCCGGAACGGTGATATTTTCTTTAATCATACCGGCAATGAGCCCGTCTTCTCCTAAAGTATAGTGATTCATGGGGAAAAATTCTTCTGTTTCCCAGAGAGATCTGTATGAAAAAGAAGACTGAAAGAGAACATGAGCCTTATAATCCTCTTCGCTCAAGATCCTCCCGGCAAGAAGGGAAGCCGGTTCTCCCGGCCTGGGGCCCAAAAGGAGGAAGAGAAGGGCAAAGATCGCTGCCAGGGCAAAAGGAAGGCCGGCACGGGGAAAGACGAGACGCCGGCGGAACATGTCCTCAAGGGAACTGCGGGCAAAGCTTCCCCTCCCCGGAAAGGGGAAAATACTTACCGGAATAAAACGGACATGGGACACGTTCATGCCGCGGCAGGACTCAAGCCGCAGAGCCTGAATCCACAAAAAATAAAACAGGGGTACTGCCGGAATAACAAGCGGCGAAAGATACACCAAGATGATTGCCAGAGCCGGTATGAGGAAAAGCAGGGAAAAGAGCCAGTGAAAACGGTTATCCTTGATTATCTCCAGGACGGAAAAATGATTTTGGTAGCGGCGGGATACAAAAATCTCCCGCAGGGGTTCAAGCAGAAAGACCGCGGAACCCGAAAGGAAGGCGCAGGCAGAGAGCCCGGCAGGGCCTTCCAGGGCAAGGGAGGGAAGCAGGGGCAGGAGGAACAAAAAACAGAGCGGAGAGCCTGAAAAAAAAAGGCCCGTCAGGGCGGCCGCAGCAGAGACAAGGACATAGAGAAGAAGGGGCCGGGAAACGCCGGTATAGGACACACGGAAGGGAATTCCCGCCAGGCACGCGGCAATCTTCTTTTCAAAACCTCTCATGGCCCAGGGCGAAAGATTTTTTTCCAGGGGGATGAAGAAGTAACGCGTACCGTCCCGGACAAAAAAATCATGGAGCTTTTCCGCATAGGGATCCCTTCGGGGATCAAAACTTTCAAGACGTCCGGGTAGTTCCTCAAGGTTGACACGTTCAAGGCTCCCAAAATTATCCAGAAAAACCCACTGGGTGGATTCACTTATGATGCCCGGACCGAGGGAAGAGAGAGCCCCTGCGGTTTCCCTGTCCGGCAGAGCCTGATCCACCGTGACGACGGCCCAGGAAGCGGAAACCGGCGCGGTATAGAGCTTCAAAACCAGAAACAGGGAGAGAAGCCCCGAAAGGAGGGAGACGCCTGTCAACAGGGCGCCTTGTATAAAACTTCGTTTCACATTCGAGTTGGTTTTTAATGTCAGCAGACGAAGGGACATGCCGGATGAATCCTAGAGTAAGGCAAAGGCTGCCGCGATAAAAAACCCGAAAAGGCCGCCGACGACAACTTCCAGGGGAGCGTGTCCCAGAACTTCTTTGATGGAATGGAATTCAATGCCCAGTTTCTCCGCTGTCTGCCGCCCCAGAGAATTCAATACCCTGCCCTGCAGACCGGAGGAACGGCGTACACCCATGGCGTCCCTCATGACAACCAGGGCAAAAAACACGGAAACAACAAAGAGATTGGAATTGATTCCCTCGGCAAAAGCCACCGCCGTGGCCATGGAAACGACAAGCGCCGCGTGGCTGGAAGGCATACCGCCGGTACGCCAAATGATTATTGCCAGTATTTCCCTGGGCTTCCGGTGCCTTGAACGCAGCAGAATGACCACCGCCTTCATCACCTGGGCCGTGAACCAGCTTGTAACGGCGGACAGAAAGATGGGATTCTCAAAAAAAGATTTAATCGAAGCCGCTCGTACGGTCATAGGGAAAGACATTAAGTACAGAATTTATCATGGAGGGGGGCTTTGTCAATAGACGGCCTCATCACGCGACCCCGTGTGAAGGGCTTGCCATTGCGGAAACTCTTCGCTTGAATGAACATGTGAATGCGGAACAAAAACTAAAGTTGGCCCGGTTTCTGGATCTGAGTATCGCCGCACTAAAATCAGGTTACCGCAACGCCATGTACGACTATCATTTTAGTGATGATCCTGCGTCTTCTTCTGCGGCAGGCAAAGAAACAGGCTGTTCGGCGGCAGATATTGCGGCGGAGATAGCGTCCTGCGGCGGCTGCCGGCTGGGAAAAACGAGAAACAAGGCTGTTCCCGGAGAAGGATCCGATCATCCCCTGGTTCTGGTGCTGGGAGAAGGTCCCGGAGCCGAGGAAGACGCCACGGGGAGGCCGTTTGTGGGGCCCGCAGGCCAACTCCTCGACAGAATGTTAGCCTCAATATGCCTCTCCAGGGGAAAAAACTGTTTTATTGCCAATACGGTGAAGTGCCGGCCTCCGGGCAACCGTGATCCGGAATTTCAGGAGATCCGCGCCTGCGCCCCCTTTCTTGCTCGTCAGATTGAAGCCTTAAAGCCGCGCCTCATCCTTGCCGTGGGCAAGGTAGCCGCAAACCGCCTCCTCCATGCGGGTCCGGGACAAAACGGAGATGAAGAAACCCCGCCGGAACCAATCGGCCGTCTGAGGGGGCGTTTCTTCGACTTCGGGCCTCCCGGTTCCCGGGAGGATTCTCATCCTGCAGATTCGGCGGGGAATTCCGGTATCCAGGTTCTGGCAACCTACCATCCCAGCGCCCTGCTCCGGGACGACAGCCTGAGAACGCCGGCCTTTGAGGATCTCAAAAAACTTATGCTCCGTCTTGCCGCCCTGGATGAAGGATACCGGCAAGAATCTTCTGCCCTTATGGCAAAATATGCCGCCAAAGATCCGGTTTTTGCGGCCGAGGCTGAGGAATTTCTCTCTTGAACCCTCCTCTGGCCTACTTCGATATTGTCTTTGATATCCCCGGCGATCTGCGTTTCAGTTACCATATGGATCCCAGGGGAGAAGCCGCTGTAGGCAAGAGGGCTGTCGTATCCTTCGGCCGGCGGGAAAGCACCGGTTACATCACGGCAAGCCGGGAAAGCCCCCCCGAAGGCATAAAAGAGATCAAGGATATCCGCCGGGTAGTGGATAAGGAAGCGATCTTTGATGAACGGGACATGGCCCTGGCTCAATGGGTGGCCGGCTACTATCTCTGCGGCTTTGGTCAGGCGCTCTCCGCCATGATCCCTTCGGGCCGCCGGGAAGCCTCGTATTCGGCCTTTGCCGGAGAAGAAGAGATGCCCCCGGCGCCTCTGGAAATGTCCATAGAACAGCGGAAAGCCATGGAAGCCATCACGGAGGAAAACCCGGCGGCCTCTACCTTCTACCTCTTCGGGATCACCGGTTCGGGAAAAACTGAGGTCTTTCTCCGCGCCGCCGAATACTTTATGAAGCAGGGCAGGGGCGTAATATACCTTGTACCGGAAATTTCCCTGACACACCAGACCGCGGAGGCCATAGGACAGCGCTTCGGTTCTGTTGCCGCCACCTTCCACTCCCGCATGAGTCCGGCGGCCCGCTTTACCGAATGGATGCGCATACGCCGGGGCGAGGTACAGATTGTGGTGGGCCCGCGAAGCGCCGTGTTTGCGCCTGTCAGGGATCTGGCTCTTATCATCATTGATGAAGAACACGACGGCTCCTACAAGTCGGAAAACACCCCCCGCTATCACGCACGGCAAGTAGCCATGCACCGTTCCAGGATTGAAGGAGCCCGCCTCGTGATGGGCTCCGCCACCCCCTCGGCGGAAGCCTGGGAAACAATGCACAAGAAGCCCCGGGCGGAGCCCTGCAATCAGGTTCCCCATGCCCGCCGGCAGGAGGGAGGCACGGGCGCCTCCCCGTCCATACTGCGGCTGGATCTTACCCGGAGGCTTTCCGGCGGCAGCCCTCCGGAAATATACCCAGTCAGCCTGGAACACAGCGAAGGCTGCCTGAGCGATGAACTGAAAAACGAGATACGGAAAACCGCCCGGATGGGCCGGCAGAGTATACTCTTCCTCAACCGGAGGGGCTTCGCCTACTTCTACCACTGCAGGCACTGCGGCTTTGAACTCTCCTGCAAACACTGTTCGGTAAGCCTTACCTGGCACAAGAAACTGGGCAGGGCTATATGCCACTACTGCGGCTACTCGGAGATTCCCCCGCAGGCCTGCCCAAACTGCGGTTCTCTTGAGGCCGGTTTTACAGGCTTTGGTACGGAACTTATCGAGGAAGAAGTGAGCCGGACTTTTCCCGATCTCCGCATCCGCCGGGCCGATTCGGATACCACAAGCCGCAAAGGCAGCCTTGAAGAAACCCTGGATCTCTTCCGTACAGGGGCATTCGATATTCTGCTGGGTACCCAGATGGTTGCCAAAGGTCTTAACTTTCCCGGAGTACGGCTGGTGGGGGTAATTCTTGCGGATACAGGACTCCAGCTCCCCGATTTCCGGGCCGCCGAGCGGACTTTTTCACTTCTGGTACAGGTTTCCGGCAGGGCAGGCCGCTATTTTCCCGACGGCAAAGTGATTGTTCAGACTTTCCGGCCAAAGGATCCTGCAATACTGCGGGCCTGCGCCCTGGATGTGGACGGTTTTTTTAAGGCCGAACTTGCCCAGCGGAAGATTCTGGGCTTCCCCCCCTATTCCCGGCTTATCAGGTTTACCGCCCGTTCCAGGGACGAAAAGCGCGCCGAAAAGGCCATCGGCCTTGCCGCACATACGGCCCTCCGGTCCCTGCCCGGGGGAGCCGATGTTCTGGGCCCCGCAGAGTGCCCCATCAGCCTCCGGGGAGGCTATTACCGCAAACAGCTTCTCTTAAGAGGGCCTGCCATGGGGACGCTGCACGCGCTGGCCCGGAGGGTTATGGAAGTGTACGCTAAGCAGAAGGACTCCAGGGTTTATATGGAAGTAGATGTAGACCCGGTAAATCTATTGTAGCGGCTGCCCTTAAGGGCATACATATAGCGCCTTAAAGGCAGCAAGCCGCCGGGCAGAATAGAGAACCCCGCCTGCGAATCAGGCCTGGGCTTTAAGATGGGCGGCGAACCTGAGATCCTGCACCTTGATGTGCATTACCAGCCAGTTCCCGATTTTGCTTTGAACCTCGTCGAGCAGTTCGGGGGAAGCGCCTTTCATAATCATTTTAACGGACAGATCCCGAACATCTTTTTTGAATTTTTCATGCAGTTGTCTGTGGTTCTCATAATCGGGGTAATTGTATTTTTGCTGGATCTTTTCTTCGTCAAAAAAATGCTTTATCGTATAATTTGTCAAAAAGTCCAGACTTTTTTTCAACTCCTCGGTTCCTTTTCTCTGATCGCAGGTCTTGAGCAATTCATTGACAGCCTTAAACAACTGTTTATGCTGTTCGTCTATCGTCGCGTTGCCCGTTTCCAGACTGGCATCCCACAAGTATTCCATAGTTGCCTCCTTTCCTTACCGTAATATACCTCAGCGAAGGAAAAAAAGCAATTCCACGCGTTGAATTCCACGCATCGAATATACCTCTTCCGGTTTATACTCAACTTTAGCACGGATTGGAGGGCAGCCATTGCCGGATCACAACTTCTCAACATCCTCAGCGGAAAGCCCGGTAGCCTTGACAATTTTTTCAACGGAATCGCCCATATCTTTTAGGATTTTCGCAATTT
>JAIRNJ010000195.1 GCA_031258115.1 Treponema sp.
CAGGCCAGCACGGGAACTACCGCATAGTTGAAGCGGATTGCGGTCAGCGCTCCGGGGTTCTGTTCAACCGCATTTTCAATATAGCCGCCGAAACCAAGCACCCATGCGGCAAATGCGCCGCCCAGCCCTATGCCGAGCTTCTGCCCAAAGCTGGCCGCCGCGGAGAGGAAGCCTTCCGAGCGCACGCCGTTTTTCCATTCGCCGTAGTCAACCGTATCGGAGATGAGCACAAAGAGAAGCCCGAAGGAGAAACCGAAGCCGGCAAATATGGCAATATTCCCGGCAAAAAGCAGGGGAATTGACGATCCTGAAAACAGAACGACTATGCTGCCCGCCAGGGCCAAGAGTATCCCCATGTTGACGGTATTGCGTTTTCCCAGCCTCTTTACCACGGCAGGAAGACAGACAACCGGAATCAGCATGACGACAGCCATGGCGCCCAGAATTGCGATAAGGTTTTCATTCTTTAATACGTACTTGCAGTAGTATATCTGCGCGGCGCCCCGCATGCCCATGGTAAGCTGCAATACAAGACCCACAAAGAGAACCAAAACCCAGGGAAGGTTGCCCTTTGCGGCACGTATCCCTTCGGCAATGCTTACGTTCTTTTCGGATTTTTCAAGATTGATCTCTTTTACATTGAAGAAGGCAAAGAGAAAAAGGAGGATGGCAACAAGGGCGTATATGCTTAGTGTCGTTGTGTAACCCCGCTGGAGACTCCCCTTTCCCAGGGCAAGAACCGCCGGGTAGGTCAGGGCATTTACCAGAATGCCGCCCATCAGGGCCCCGAACATCCTGAAAGCCCCCAGAACGGTACGCTGGCCCGGATCGGAAGAGAGCCTGGGCAGAATCGCCGTTACAGGAATATTGATGGCCGTATAGACCATTCCCAGAAGTGTAAAGGTTATGTATGCGTAAACCAGCTTGCCCATAGCGCTGAATTGAGGCACCGAGTAGGTAAGGACCATGAGGACTCCCAGGGGCAGACACATCCAGAGAAAGTAGGGCCGGCATTTCCCCCAGCGGCTGTGAGTCTTGTCGATGATGATACCCATGATGGGATCGTTGACCGCATCCCAGATACGGGTAAAGAGGAAGAGGGTTCCCACGGCCAGGGCGGGAATCTTTGCCACGTCGGTATAGTAGATCATGAGAAAACTGCCTACCGTTCCCCAGGAGAGGTTTGACGCTACATCGCTGGCGCCATAGGCGATTTTCTCTCTCAAACGTACTGTTTCTGTCATTGGATCTCCTATTGGTATATGATGATATACGGACGAGGATTTAATGCATAGACCTCTTCCGGCTTGAGCAGGGGATTGTCGTAGCCTGCGCCGGGAATGCCTAAATTGTAGAACAGCTTGAAACCCTTGACCGGCATGTTGAGCGCCTCCGCATTGAAGGCGTAGGAATCCCGCTTGAGATGCGGATTCCCGAAACCATCGGCGCAATGTACAAGCCGCACCCGTTCAAAGGCAGTAGATACCCGTTCCCGTCCGGAGATCATCCGCCAGTTGAACTGATGGATCACCAGAAGCCGTTCACCGGGAATATGATGTTCGATGATGTAGTCTTCCATTATTTTTTGGGCCTGATTCAATTCCTCGGCAGAAACAGTACCGATTTCCTGCATCGGCCTGGTAGTCCTCCATTCCGGATCAAGGGCCAGATGCACATTGGGATACTGCAGCCAGGGGAGAAGCTTCTTCAGGGAACTGATGGGATCGTAACGGCCGATCTGGTGATCGAGAAAAACAAGAATGTCGTTTTCAAGTCCGTAACGGATATATTTGAGGACGGTTTCATCTTTCAGAATACCGATTTCCCCTTCGGGCCATACCGTGCCGTAGATGATATAGAAGGCCTTTCTCACCTTCCGCCCATTACTCACCGACTCATATTCGGCGGCTAACCCGCCGAGCATGGCATCCAGTTCTTCGAGGGAATAACGGCCCAGAATCCCCATGTTTTTGGAATTGGGGTGGCCGTAATAGGCCAGAATATCGCTGTTGAGCAGCAGGGAAAGGGACTCTTCGTCCGCCTGGGCGGCGGCCTGCATCTCTCCATAACTGGAAGCCCCATAGGGTTTCCCCGCATTCTGAAGCTGCAGTGCCGCAAGATTCTCCAAAAAGTAAAGGGCCGGGAAGAGAGGCCGGGAAGACCGTATCTCGTTTCCGCTGTTGCCCTGGGGCCTTGGCATCTGGGCAAAGACCCGGAAAGACAAACAAAAAAACAGAAGCATTGTACACGGTAAAACAGCGTAATACACCCTTTTCATGCTTCCATTATCGGCAACTTTAGTTAAAAATTAAGCCGCTCCAAAATCCGCTGGGGATCATAACTTTGGAACAGCCTCGGGTTTAATTAGTGCAAAGTAACCGGCTTTGCGGACAGACACTAATTGCCGGTTCAGCTTTCCCCAAGCTCCGCATTTACCTCTTCAAGCCGCCTGCTGAGGGAGGCGATTGTCCGCTCAAGGCGGAGTTTTTCCCTTTCAAGGCTTTCCCGCGGGTCGATTGTTTTGGCGGGCCCGGATTTCAGGGCCGTCTTTACCATGTCGGGACTTTTACCTTTGATGAGGGCTTCTTCCGCGGCGGCCCGGTCTTCGTCGTTTCTGATGCCTGCAAGGAAACGCATATTGTCCGCGCCGGTTTCGGGTTTCAGATCGTATTCATGTATTTTTATTGCCATGGTCGCAGCCTGCCGGGGGATGCGGAGTACCCGGTCGATGTAGTCTTCAAAACGGGCGCCGATTTCCCGGCAAATTTCGCTTGCCCTGAGGAGCTGTTTCCCCAGTTCCTTGACAAGGTTCCCGTTTCCGGCAAGGCACTTGTTTCTGATTTTTTCGGTGAGTGCCATAAGTTCCGCGGAGAGCGAAAAGACATCCTCATAGATCCCTTTCTTTTCCGCCTTTTCGAGAAGCCCGTGAAAGATCGCCCAGAATTCGGATGTATGGGCCCTGCCCGGCAGCTTCCCTCCGTGCGAACAGGCCTGCAGATGGTGGGCGTATTCATGAATGGCGGTGTAGAGAAGGAGTCCGGTTCCCGCGGCAGTACTACTGTCAAAATTTCTGTTGTGGATGATGATCTCGCGGGAATCCGGCTTGTAGAGGCCGTTGACCTTCCTGCTCTGCTTGCCGGAAAAGACAAGGGAAAATTCCAGCGGGGCCTCCTCAATGGAAAGCAATTTTTGTTTTACCTGATCCTGATTCATCACCAATCCTCCAGTGCTCCGATTTTTTCCATGGCAATAATTGCGGCCGCCACACAGGCGGTTTCCGTGCGGAGCGCCCGCGGCCCAAGGGAAAGCCGAAGAAATCCTGCGGTTTCAAGACTGTCCCGTTCCGTGTCCGACCAGCCCCGCTCGCTTCCCAGGGCCAATACCACGGGCCGCTGTACCGGGGAAAGCCGGGCCATGGCGCCTTCCGGCCTTACATTGTCCGCGGCCACCAGAAGAGGCACGGTACGCACGGAAAGAAGCTTCCCTGTATTCCCCTGCCTGTCCCAGGGTCTCGCCCGAAGCCATTCCCCAAGACTGCCGTAGACAGCCAGTTCGGGAATACTGGTATCCCTGGACTGTACGGCCCCCTCGATAAAGGCAGCACGGGCTCCGCCGTTTTTAAGCAGGTTTGTATCCCGGTAGCTTTTTTCTCCCAGTTCCGTTTCCAGAAGATCTACCGCGCCGATTCCCAGGCTGGAAAGATCCCGGAGGAGGCGTTTGAGCTGTATGGGTCTGGGGAAGCCTACTGCCACCCGCAGGGGAAGGCGTTCCGGGGCGGCCTCATCCAGTTTGAGGGACACGATGATCGAACCGTCAATGTTTATCTTTTCGATACGGCCCTGACCCCGCATCCCTCCCAGAAGGCCCGCGTCAAAACTTTCGCCGCTCTTCCTGTGCAGTACCTTGAGGAGGTGTACGGTTCTTTTGTCCCATCGGGAGAGGGCCTTCCCCAGCTCATGCTCCTCAAACAGGATCAGATTCATGTTTTCTGTCCCTTTTCAACCATGGATTCCTCCCTTATAATAAGCATAATATCACATTGGTTTAGTTCGGGGGAGGTTTGTATGGCCTTTTATGACATGGTTATCGCCGGAGCGCGGGTCATAGACCCTGAAACCGGAACCGATGAAATTCTCAACACGGGCATAAGCGGGGGGAGTATTGCCGCCCTGAGCCGGAACAGCCTTGCCGGAAAGCAGGAGATTGACGGCGGGGGCCTCATCCTCGCGCCCGGTTTCATCGATCTCCACACTCACGAGGATACTATCGAAGGCGGCTCCGGCCCCCTCAACAAGCCTCTGGAGAATCAGTTTTTTTTCCCGAATGCGATCTCCGCATGCGCCATGCGTACCGGCAATACCTTTATTATGGGAGGTAACTGCGGTTACAGCAATTATCCCATGGGGGCCTATCTGCAGAAGCTGGAAGAGCTCAGGCTTCCCATCAACTGCATGAGTCTTGCCGGCAACGTCAGCATGAGGCAAAGGCTTGGGCTTGGGGACTATGAAAGGGCTTCTCCCATGCAGATTGTAAAACTGAAAAGCATGGCCGCCGCCGCATTGGAGGAAGGAGCCGCAGGAATTTCATTCGGCCTGCAATACGCTCCGGGAACGGAATTCGGAGAACTTGTTGCCCTCTGTTCCGCGGCCGCGGAAGCGGGGAAGTTTTTTGCGGTTCACATGCGCTATGATACTCCCGCCTTTGCGCTGGAGGGGGTGGAAGAGGTCCTCGCGGCGGCAAAGATTACCGGAGCGGCCCTGCAGATTTCCCATCTGGCATCCAATGTGTACGGCCAAAATACCGCGGGGGAGAATAATGTCAAAAAGGCCGCCCTCCTGATTGACGAGGCCCGTAAAGGCGGCGCCGATATATATGTCGATGTGTATCCATACAATGTCTGGGCCACCTCCATACAGTCCGCGGTCTTTGATCAGGGTGTTGATGAATTCAACTTCGGCATTGAGGATCTGGAACTTATCTCCGGAGAGATGGCGGGCCGCTACTGTACGCCTGAACTTTTTGAAAAACTCCGCAACGCGCCGGAAGACACCATGGTTGCCTGTCATAATGCGATGCCTTCTGCGGACATTGAAGCCGCCTATAAACTTGAGTATGCCTGCGTGGGAAGCGATGCCCTGCTCACCCTGAGCGGGAATCATATCAAGGGGCATCCCCGTTCCGCCGGTTCCCCGGCCCGCTTCCTGAAAGAATTTGTAAAGGAAAAGAAATCCTTCCCCCTGCTCGAAGGACTGCGCAAACTTACCCTGAACCCGGCCCAGAGACTAGGACTGGAAAAAAAAGGAAGACTGCAGGAAGGCTGCGATGCGGATCTCGTACTCTTTGACTTTGAGAAGATAGCCGACAGGGCCTCTTACGGCATTGATGTCTGCGCTCTTCCCTCCGAAGGTATCCGTGCGCTTATTGCCGGAGGCAAGCTTGTCTATGCAGGAGAGGCGCATGAAGGCTGAAGGCTCCATTCCGGAACTGCTTATCGCAGATCCCGCGGGAAACATTACCGCCCTTGTTTCAGGCCCCGTGGAGGACAGGGTCTCCCTGGCTCAGACGATTATAGCGGACAAGGTTCTGAAGGTGGAACAGGTTGGTTTTGTTACTGAACCGGACGGCGAGGCGCAGAAACTCTGGCGGCTTGAAATGTCCGGCGGAGAGTTCTGCGGCAATGCCGCCCGGAGTTTCGGCCTCTATGTTGCCGGCCTTTCCGGCCTCTGCGGGAAACACACTGTCTCTGTCGAAATCAGCGGGATGAAGGGGAGCATTCCTGTCAGGGTCGATACGGAGACCGGCAGCGCGGAAGTGGAAATACCCGTACCTGCCGCGGAAAAAGTGATAGAGTATGAAGGCCGCTCCCTGCCCGTGATCGTGTTTGACGGCATCACCCATGTAATAGCGCCGGGTTTTAAGCCTGAAGAAAAGATGTTTTACGGTGTGAAGAAGATTATAGAAGCCGAAGGGGAGACTCCGCAGGCCCTTGGACTCCTCTTCTGGGACGAAGAAGGGCAGGAGATGATCCCTTTAGTGTATGTCTATGCCACGGGAACTCTGGTATTTGAGTCAAGCTGCGGTTCCGGTTCGGCGGCCCTGGGGGTCTGGCTCAGCAGAAATGCCGCGGGCGGCGGAAAGGGACAGGCCGAACATTGTTTCAGTTTCAGGCAGCCGGGCGGAACGATAGAGACAAGAGTCAACATGGAAAACGGCCTTGTCCGGTCGGTGTCCATCGGCGGAAAGGTTACTCTAACCAGGACCGCCCGGCTTACTTATTAAGGATGTATCATGGATTTTATGTTTTTTCTTTTTGGCCCCTGGTTCTGGCTTGCCGTTGCGGTTATTCTCGCCCTCATCGAAATCTTTACCGCGGGACTGACCACCATCTGGTTTGCCATTTCCGCGGTGGCGCTGATCTTTGTTTCCATGGCGCCGGTTCCTCTCGTCGTACAGCTTATAATCTTTGTGGCCCTTGCCGCGCTGCTCCTTGTTTTTACCCGGCCCATAGCGGTAAAAAAATTGAAGATCGGCAGAGAGAAAACCAATATTGACGCGCTCATCGGCAAGACGGCCCTGGTTATCAAAAAGATCACCGAATTTGAAAAGGGTGAAGTAAAGATAGCCGGGCAGATCTGGTCGGCGCACGGGGAAGACAATCAGGAAATAAACGAGGGCAGCAAGTGTACCGTTGTCAGGATAGAGGGCGTACAGGCTATTGTGCGGCCCCTTGAAAATAATTCCATCAATGAACAGGAGAATGAATCATGACTTATGCCGTAATTGTGCTGGTGGTACTAATCGTACTGCTTATCATTGCCAATGTCAGAATTGTGTCCCAGTCGAATGCCCAGGTGGTTGAACGTCTGGGAGCCTACAGCGCTACATGGAACGTAGGACTCCACATCAAGCTTCCCTTCATCGAAAGGGTGATAAACCGGGTGATCCTCAAGGAACAGGTGGCGGACTTTGATCCGCAGCCTGTAATCACCAAGGATAATGTTACCATGATGATAGACACGGTGGTCTACTTCCAGATCACCGATCCCAAACTCTATACTTACGGGGTAGTGAACCCGATCAGCGCCATAGAAAATCTTGCTACGACTACGCTCAGGAATATTATCGGCGAGCTGGAACTGGATGAAACCCTCACCAGCCGGGACATGATCAACAGCCGCATGCGCAGTGTTCTTGACGAAGCCACCGATCCCTGGGGAATCAAGGTAAACCGTGTAGAGGTAAAGAATATCACGCCCCCAAAGAGCATTCTGGAAGCCATGGAAAAACAGATGAGGGCCGAGCGGGAGAGGCGGGAATCCATTTTAAGGGCGGAAGGGGAAAAGCAGTCGGCGATCCTTGTGGCGGAAGGGCAGAAAGCCTCGGCCATACTCAAGGCCGAAGCGGATAAGGCCGCAGTAATACTGCAGGCGGAGGCCGCCAAGGAAGCCGCCATCCGTGAGGCCGAAGGAGAGGCTCAGGCGATCCTTTCGGTTCAGAAGGCTACCGCCGAAGGGCTGTCCATGCTCAAGGGCGTTGCCGCCGACGAAGCCCTCATCAGGCTCAAGAGCCTTGAAGCCCTGCAAAAAGTGGCGGACGGCAAGGCAACCAAGATCATCATCCCTTCGGATATTCAGAATCTTGCCGGCCTTGTAACGGGAGTAAAGGAAATTATAAAAGAGTAGG
>JAIRNJ010000205.1 GCA_031258115.1 Treponema sp.
TGCCGCCGCAAAGGGGATTGCCCTGGCTTTGGGGAGCCGCATGTCCGCGTTTCCCAGCCTGGATGTCATGGCCTTTCCCTTCTCCTGCTGGCCCGGTTTGGTTATGCCGGTAATAAATGCCAGAAAAGCTTGTTTTTTTACCGCCCTGTATCACGATGGAAGGCTCCTGGCCGGTCCCATGGACACGCAAGCGGAAGCAGAAGAATTTCAGACTGTACTAAAGCCTTTTATCGATAAAAATCAGCGGATTTTTCTTACCGGCCCTGATGCGGCCATGCTGAAAGATGCCCTAAAACCCTTTGCCGGAGATGAAACGCTGGTTTTGGATCCTTCGGGCATTAGGGGTTATGCTCCAATCCTGCTGGAGGTTGAAAAAAAGCGTGATTTGCCCGATAATTATACTGAGTTATTCTATTCAGGTCCTGAATATTTGCGTAAAAGTGATGCGGAATTAAACGTAAAAAGTAGTTACCATGACTGAAGAAAATTTTGATGAAGAGTTAGAGGAACTTGGAGACGAAGTTGAAGTTCTTGACGATGAGGAAGCGGAAGAGCCTGAAGAACAGACACAATTGCCGTCTTCCGACTCCAATGCTTTTGAAACAAGCGCCTTCCCTGTACTTTTCATCAGTAAAAAAATGAAAATCCTCTATGCCAATCCGGCCTGTGAACATCTGTTCATCGGTTTTTTTGAATTGGAAGGCAAATACTTTATTGATATCTTTGGTAAATTCTTTGATATGGACGAGATACGCAAGATCAGGGAAACCCTGCTTTCCGGGGAAAACGGCTTTTCGTGGAAAGGGGAAGCCCGGATAAAAAGCCGGGATGTGGTATCGGTACAGGTTCGAACTTATATTTTCCCGCTTGAACTCGAAAAAAAACAGCCTGATATATTTGTGGTGATGTTCGACGACGTTACCGAAGAAAACAAAAAACTGCTCCGGGCGGTCTTCCTCAGCCTCCTTGAGGCTTCAAAACTCAAGGATAACGATACCGGTAAACACATTACCAGGGTGAATTACTATTCGGCCCGGCTTGCCGAAGAGCTGTACCGTTCAGGCAATGAAAAATATAAGCGCATTGACGCCGATTTTATCGACAATATTGGTTTTCTTGCTTCCATGCATGACGTTGGGAAGATTGGTACTCCGGATGATATTCTGAACAAGGAAGGCCCCCTTTCGGACTGGGAATGGACGGTAATGCGGGAGCATACCAAGAACGGCGCCTTTATCCTTTCGACCTATCCCAATCCCATGGCCAAGGAGATTGCCCTTTCCCACCATGAACGCTGGGATGGTTCCGGATACCCATTCCAGCTTGAGGGCGAAATGATTCCTCTGGCGGCCAGGATTGTTACCATTGCCGATGTTTACGATGCTCTCCGCATGGAACGAAGTTACAAACCTGCGTTAAGCCATGAAGTAACGGAAAACAAAATGATGGAAGAGAAAGAAACCCACTTCGACCCTTTTCTTATTGAGGTTTTTCATTCTATATCAGAAGATTTCAAAAAAATCTA
Organism: Treponema sp.; assembly: GCA_031258115.1. Lineage (GTDB taxonomy): Bacteria > Spirochaetota > Spirochaetia > Treponematales > Breznakiellaceae > JAIRNJ01. Next base: position 1,526 of record JAIRNJ010000205.1, read on the forward strand.
CGACGATAATGCCGATTAGCTTCGGAAAAACATGAACTTTGTTTCAATTGAGCCTCTTTCAAAACTTCAGTTTTGAAAGAGCAACCTCTAAAAAATGCAGTTTTGCAGCCCGTAGGGCGAAAAACTGCAAGAGCTTCTGCAAAACTAACCGAGTTTTGCAAGAAGCTCAATTTTTAGCTTAATTAGTGTCCAACAAAGTAACCGGCTTTGTGGACAGACACTAATTACAGGGACTCGCGTTTGGCTCCGAAATCGAATTCCGGGAATACCGGTGTGGATTCTGAAGCGGCCTTATTTTCCGCCCGGATCGCATCGAACACTTCCCGTCTGAATACCTTTACTGTTTTTGGGGCGTCTACCCCGATCCGTACCTGATCGCCCCGTATGTCGATGATGGAGATTGAAATCTCTTCTCCAATCATAATCTTTTCGTTGACTTTCCGCGAAAGTATAAGCATCAGGATTGCCTCACTGCGGCAAGTTCCGCCATTACATCATGCTTGGTCTTCCAGCGGGAATCGGAAAGTATTGCCTGAAGACCTACATGTGTATCCCGGTTTATCACCAGGGGGCCCTGAAGATTGGCGGTCATGGGGCTGCCGGAAAGCATGGTCACAATGGAAAAAACCAGTGCCTTGTCCACGCTGGTTATGCCGATGGCCTTGAGTTCTTCATCATCAATATTGAGTTCATAATCCGGCCTGAAGAGGAAGGGGTTGATAAGAATAAAAGCTAACTGTTCCACTTCCCGGGCCTGGAGCCAGTAAAAAGGCTGGCGATCCGCGTCCAGGAGCAGATAATCTTTAATGCCTTCAAATCCGAAAAGCCCTTTGGGGAAATGAATCTTCTGCCGCTCATCTACTTCGATGAGCCCGTAAGGTTTGGTGGCAACCTTCACATGTATCTCCTATCGCTATTATCCTAATCTTAGCGTAAAAAGTCCAGCAGGGTTGGAGGAAGTATCTTTGCCGAGGTCTGAAGGGCCGCCTTGTGGGCAAAGTCCATCATTCCCAGTTCAAGGGCGGCATCCGCCATGTCCAGCCCGGATTCCCTGCCCAGTTGGGCGGTTACATTGGGAATCTCCTCATTGAGCCGTTTCCAGGTGTTTTCCGCCCTTTCCTGACGACTGCCTATCTCGGCAATCCTTGCACTGAGGTTATTAATGGCAAGATCGAGGCCGCCTATGCCCTGACTGCCTACAAATTCCTGATCTCCCCGGTAGAGGGCGTCCCTGGTACGGATAACCATATCGAACATGGAACCGCCTGAAACCCTGGCCGCATCTCCCCAGTTCGGCGCATTGTTGTCCATGTTTCCCCGGATAAGTCCGAGATCCCGGAGGACATGGGCGCCGCTGTCTATGCTGCCGTCGGGCCCTACCTTGTCTTCCAGCCGGATGAGGTGAGCGCTTGTCCCTTCCAGCGCCAGGCCCTTGGTTTCAGGATCTATGTAGGCCTTTACCGGAGCCGCGGATTCATTGATCCTGGCGGCCACTGTATGAACCGTGTCGCCGGGATGTACGGGAATTTCCATGCCGTCCACATAGACGGCTCCGGCGGTTTCCACCCGGTAATCTGTTGCATCCTGTGTAGAGAGTACCTGCATCTTCTCTGCCCAAAAGACTTCTCCGCCTCCCAGATCCAGGTCTATGTAGGTATGATCGCTGATTTCGGTCTTTCTGCCGGCCCCGGCGCCCCGGTATTCAACTCGCAGAACCATCTGTTCTCCGCCTCCGGGAACGGTGCCTTCCACCGGCCGGAACGGTTCTGTAAAGGCCTTGTCGCCTGCAAAAAGCTGCTTTCCGTCAGGGCCTGTGGAATTGGCGAGGGCTGCCAGTTCCTTGAGGAGCTCATTCATCTCCGAAGCCATCATTTTAAGGTCTTCGGGGGCAAAGGTGCCATTGGCTCCTGCCACACTGAGTTCCCTGATCCGCTGGAGCACATCGTTGGCCTCATTCATATAGGCATAGGCGATATTGTAGTGTTCCCGGGCCGTTTGGGTGTTTTTTTCAAAACGTTCAAGCCGTGCGAGATAAGATTCGTAGCGTACCGCATGGCTTGCGGCCAGAGGATCATCCCGCAGTTCATTGATCCGTGTCTGTCCTGCAATCTTATTCTGGATATTGTTAAGCCCTTCTTCCTGACGGCGCAGATAATACTGCATGTCATTATTCGGCATATCGGTTGATACTCTTCGCATGGTTTACCCCCGGGTTATACACCCACTCTGTTAATTAAGGTATCCAGCATGGCATTGACCGTGGTGATAAAACGGGCTGCCGCAGAGTAGCCATGCTGATATTTGATCATGTTGGATAATTCTTCGTCGATATTCACTCCGGACACGGCTTCCCGCATATCGTGGAGCTGCTTCATGATTAGATTCTCTGTCTCCAGAGCCTTGCCGCTCTGTTCCCCCAGCATACCGACACGGCCCACCGCATCGGCAAAGTAATCGTCAAAGGTTCCAAATTCCCCGACCATTACCCTGGTATTCCTGATGGAGGCAATGGCCGCGGCCGCATCTCCATTGCCGGGATTGGCTGCCCTGCCGTTTTCTCCAAAGCCTGAAGCCACGGATACAGGACTCTTGATGAGGACGGGGTTTACCTCAATCCAGCCTGAAGGATGGGCTATGGGAGCCAGGGCATAGGATTCGGCCCCTCCCCGGAGCCCTGCGACCGCATCCGCAACGGCCCAATCATAGGCCCCTTCTGCGCCGGAAGCGGCTAAAAGACCCGCATAACCGTTGAGGAACTGGCCTGAATCTTCAATATGACGGATCACAAAGTCAGGGTTTTCCCTCATTCCGTCAACAGAAGCGGCGCTTGTTCCGCGGAGTGAGAGCAGCCCTTCCCGGTTGAGCCTGGCTACCACTTCCGCCCCTGAATTATTGATCCTGCCGACAATGTCCTCCACCGTATCTGTGGAGTAATAGGGAATTTCCACATTTCCGCCGGAGGCCGAGAGGCTTATCCTTCCTTCAAGACCCACCTGGGCCCTTGGCTCAAGGACATTGGTTCCGTTGATCCGGTAGATATAGCTTGAATCGTAAGTTCCGTCCCCGTCCCTGTCGTAATTGCCGTTCACATTGGTAACAAAGGGGTATTCGGAGAAGAAATTATTGCCTGTAGTACCGTCGATACCATAGGCGCCCCGGTGGACTTCGTTGACAAGATCGACAAAGTTCATCGTCATGTTGTCGAGAGTCTGAATCTCGTCGTTGATGGTAATATCCCGCAGATCAAGCAGGGCCCTAAGACTCCCGCTTCTGAACCGGGCGTTCTGTCCGGTTTCCGCCCAAGTTATCCGGGAGAAACCGTCTGTATCAATGCCGTGTTCCATGCTGAATTGCCGGCCTATCCCGCCCTGAACCAGGACAATACCCCCCGTATGAACCATGAATTCATCGGGATCACGGTTGTCGACGGTAACGTCAATGATTGACGAAAGCTTGTCCACCAGGAGATCGCGGCGGTCGAGGAGGTCATTGGGATTATCTCCCTGGGCTTTGATCTTTTGAATATCCTTGTTGAGGGCCGCTATCTGCCGGGAAAATTCGTTTATCCGCTCTACGGTAAGCCTGATGTCCTCGTTTACCTGAGTTTGGAGACCTTTAAGAGAGTTGTAGCGGCCATGAATGCCGTCAATAAGCGTCTTGCCCCGTTCAAGAACCGCAGTTCTGGGGGCGGTATCGGCAGGATAGGTGGCAAGTTCCTGCCATGCATCCCAGAAGGCATCCATCTTGCTGCGGATCGAGTTGTTTGCGGGCTCAAGGTAGATCTGTTCCATCATCCTGATATAGGGATCACGGGCATTCCAGTACCCTTCATTTGAAGCCTGGGCCACAATCCGCTTGTCGAGAAGCTGATCCCGAAGCCGCTCTATCCGCTCAACGACAGTACCCTGCCCTATCTGTCCCGGAGTTTCCTCGCGGTTAAGACCGGGAAGGTATATGGGTTCAAAGGGAATAATCTCGACCCTCTGCCGCGAGTAGCCTTCCGTGGAGGCATTGGAAAGATTGTGGCCGGTTGTATTGAGAGCCTGCTGGTGGACATGAACAGCCCTCTTCCCTATCTCGATTCCCTGAAACGTCGAAGTCATAGTTTTCTCCTAGAAGTGCTCATTGAAAAGCACACTCTGCATCTGTGAAGGAGCGGCCTTTCCCTGCCGGGAATAGAGCTTTCCCCAGCGTTCCGGAAAAGCCGCCTCAAGAAAGGCCTCCGCCAAAGCCCGGGCTTCCGTCAGATAACGGGCAAAAGATTCGTTGAAAAGACGAATCCGCAGGGCTTCCTGCTTAAGATCCCGGTAGGTATCGGCGAGACGGTTCCTCAATTCTCCGGGAAAGGTCGAAATGAATGCATAAAAACGGTTTTTTTCGCTGTTTATGGGGAGATTCCCCATTGTTTGTTCAAGAAGTTCTTCCCGTTCCGCTTCAAGTTCTTCAAATTCGGCGCTGAGTGCGCTTATTTCGGCCATATATTTTTCAAAATCCACCCATTCATGATTCTCTACCGCCGTTCGGATAAGGAACTGAATGGAACTGATTCTCTTGAGCGTTCCGGCTTCTCTCTCAATGATGATTGATAAACGATCTCCTAAAACTTCAAATTCACTTTTCATACCATACCTCTTTTCAATTATCGGAATATAAATTTGGAGTATTGAGCTTTAGAGGCTTAAATTTGAAAGTTTAAGTTTGCTGAGCTTGTGCAAAAACCTCAATGGTTTCGGAACAGCCTCCGGTGTTTAAAATTTTGTATTTTAAAGCGTGAATTTGGAGAGCGGAATTCAAAACTCATACTTTAAGAGCCTCTTTTTTTACAGTTTGGGAATCTCAGTTGACAAAACCGTTTTTTTTCAGCATAGTAAATACGTTCATGATATGGTGGATGTAGCTCAGTGGTAGAGTTCCAGATTGTGGATCTGGCCGTCGCGGGTTCAAACCCCGTCATCCACCCTGGGTAACGTCTGTGAACAGGGTGGAGTTTGAAGGGTTAAACCCGCCGAATCCACCCCGATACCCAAGACATGTCGTAATAATGAGCGTCCGTAGCTCATCCGGATAGAGCGACGGACTTCGAATCCGTAGGCAGCAGGTTCGAGTCCTGTCGGACGCAGGATAAATCCCCGGACGGTGAAAACTTGCAGGACTCGAAGGGTTTAGCCCGCCGAGCGAATGCGAGGAACAGGCGCCAGGGATGGCGCCGGCAGGGCTGAACCCCGGCCCGGAGGGAGGCAGCACGATGTTGCCGACCGGAGGGCGAGTCCTGTCGGACGCAGGCGTAATTCCTTGTAATATAAGGAATTACGGTATAGTGAGTTTCTCCAAAATCGAATCTTCGTGGCATCGTGCGTTTATCGTGCGTTTATCTTTTCGACTGTGGAGAACGAAATGCCGCGAGTCCCGAAGCCCTTCATTACGCCCAGGCGGAACGACGCCAAAACCTATCAGATTTCACTTAACCCGGCCTGCGGATTACCTGAAAAGATCTGCCGGCAATGGAAACGCCGGAGCTTTCAGGACTTCCCCCCTGAGCTGGCGCAGTTCCGCAACCCGAAAAACAAAGCCTCGGCCCAAACCGGCGCCTTCGCCCTCATCGAGTTTTTGAAGAAGTCCCAGGAACCTTCCCGGGTGTCAACAGACAAGATCGAAGTAGGTGCATGGCTTGAGAAGTTTACCATGATTGAAGGAAACCCGCGGTCGGCCCGTGTTATCGCAAAGAACCGCCCTTATTCTGTCAACACGATCAACCGTTACGAAGGATTGTTCCGGGTGTATATTGACGGAGAC
>JAIRNJ010000216.1 GCA_031258115.1 Treponema sp.
GAGCTTTTTGGCTGGGAATATGACCGCTTTACCTATAGTGAGGATGCGCCGGCCCTGGATTTTGTGCCGCAATGTTTTGTAAAGGGTACGACTGCCAATTCTCTATGGCATATCTTCAAGTATCCCGGTTTTGCCTCAAGCCGTTCCTACAGCGCCTGTCTCTTTCCAGCGGCCCACAGACGCCTGCCCAATGTTTCCCCCTGTCCCACCATCGGCATAGTTCACGACATGGCAGCCTACTACGGAACCCGTAAAACACGCAGGCATCTGGGAGCCGTCATCAGGATGATGCTTCCCAGTGCGCTCCGCCGGCTGGACAGGATCATTGCGGTGAGCAATTTTGTCAAACAGGAACTGGTTGAACTGGCCGGAGTACATGAAAACCGCATTGAGGTGATTCCCAACGGGATAGATCACTCAAATTTTTACCCGCGGCCCATAAATGACGAAGCGGTGGTGCTTATCCAGCCTTTCAGTTTCAACCGGCCCTATATTCTCTATACTTCCCGGCTCGATCACCCCATAAAAAACCATGTTACCCTGATAAAGGCCTTTGGAATTTTCAAGGAAAGGACAAAATTCCCCCACCGTCTGGTATTGGCCGGAGCGGAAGCCCACGGCGCGGAAAAGGTAAGGGAAACCGTCGAGGCTTCGGCCTACAAGGGCGACATCTTTCTTACCGGACACTTCCCCCCGAAGAGTCTTCCGGAGCTCTATTCCGGCGCCGACATGGTGGTTTTCCCTTCAATGTATGAAGGCTTCGGCATGGGTGTTCTTGAGGCCATGGCAAGCGGAGTTCCCGTGGCCTGCGCCAGGGCAGCCTCTCTCCTGGAAGCCGCGGAACACGCCGCCCTCTACTTTGATCCGCTGGATGCGGAAGACATGGCGGACAGGATGGTGAGTCTTGCAACCGACCGTGAACTTGCCTCGGAGTGCCGCCGTTTGGGCCTGGAGCGTGTAAAGGAATTTTCCTGGGATCGTTCCGCGGAACGGATTTTGTCGGTTATTCTGGAGACCGCCGGCGGGGTTTCCCAGCCTTATAAGACTTCTGCGGAATCTTGAGAATACCCGGCTCAAAGAGAATGGCGAAAGCATCGTTGGCCCTCTCCACAAAGTCCGCCTTGAGCGCATTCCGGATATCTTTATCCAGTTCTTCCCAGTCTTCCCTGTTTTCCAGGGGGAGCAGCACCCGTTCAATGCCGTTCCTTATGGCGGCAAGGAGTTTTTCCTTAAGCCCCCCGATGGGGAGTATCCTGCCTGTCAGGGTAAGTTCCCCGGTCATGGCAATGCCCGGCAAGGGCGCTTTCCGGCAAAGCGTGGAAAGGAGGGAAGCCGCCAGGGTTATCCCCGCGGAGGGCCCGTCCTTGGGTATGGCCCCTTCCGGTACATGGATATGAAAATCGTTTTTTCCAATATTCTTGAATTTGAAATGATAGTTATCCTGCACACTGCGGAGGTAGGAGAGGGCAATCCTGGCGCTTTCCTTCATCACGTCTCCCAGATTTCCGGTGATGATTAAATCTCCGCTGCCGGGGAAACGGCTGGTCTCCACAGGCAGCATGGCCCCGCCTGTTTCAGTCCATGCAAGGCCGTATGTAACCCCGATCCGGGCTTCCTTGAATACCACATCGTTTTTGTACTTTCTCCGGCCCAGAAGTTTTTCAAGATCCCCTTTTGAGATAATCTTTTTGAAGGAGCTGATCGGTTTACTCTGTGCTTTGGAAAGCTCCCCTTCCTTCCCCGCTGCTTCGTTCAAGTGTTCGGCTTCATTTTGCGGAACGGGCCGTTCCATTCCGTAACCTCTTTTTACCGCATCCCTGGCAATACGGCGTATACAGCGGGCAATCTCCCGTTCCAGGTTCCGTACTCCCGATTCCATGGTCCAGTGCCGGATTATTTCCAGCAGCGCATCATCCCTAATGCTGATCTTTGCATCGCTAAGACCGTTTTCCTCAAGCTCCTTGGGAAAGAGAAACTGTTTCGCTATCGAAAGCTTTTCGTTTTCCCCGTAACCGGGTATCTCAATAATCTCCATCCGGTCCAAAAGGGGGTAGGGAATTCCATAGAGTGAATTCGCGGTGGTGATGAAAAGCACCCTGGACAGATCGTAGGCCAGTTCCAGATAGTGATCGGTAAAACTTGAATTCTGTTCCGGATCCAGCACCTCAAGCAGGGCGGAGGCAGGATCTCCCCGGAAGTCGCTGGAAAGCTTGTCGATTTCATCCAGCAGAAACACGGGGTTCATCGTCCTCACTTTCCGCATGGACTGGATGATCTTCCCCGGCAGGGCTCCCACATAGGTCTTGCGGTGGCCCCGGATTTCGGCCTCGTCCCGTACTCCGCCCAGAGAGATCCGTACAAACTGGCGGCCCAAAGACCGCGCCACCGACTTCCCGAGGCTTGTCTTCCCCGTTCCCGGCGGCCCCACAAAGCAGAGGATGGGCCCGCGGATAACCGCCCTTTCATTGCTGCCCCCGGAAAGCTGCCGTACCGCAATGAATTCGAGAATGCGTTCTTTGGCCTTCTTCATGCCGAAGTGGTCCTCGTTAAGGATCTTTTCCGCTTCCGAAAGTTCAACGGAATCGGGACTGTACCGGCTCCATGGGAGGTCTGCCAGCCATTCAAGGTAACCGCGCAGAACCCCTGCTTCAGGGGAAAGCGGCTGGAGGCGGCGGATCCTTTTTATTTCTTTCCGGGCCTTTTCCAGCACTTCCTCTCCGGGATTCTTTGCCAGTAAGGCCTTTTCTATTTCTTCAAATTCGTCAACCGCATCTTCCTTGCCCAGTTCCTTGTTGATCTCCCGGAGTTGTTCATTGAGGAAGTATTCCCGCTGATTCCGTTCCATCCGGCTTTTTACCTTGCCGGAAATGTTTCTCTGAATTCCAAAAATCTCGTTTTCCGCTTCAAGGCTTTCAAGAACGGCGATAAGCCTGTCCCTGGGATCTTCAATACCGATAAGCGCCAGTTTCCTGTCCACCCGTACCGCCAGGGAATTGCAGACAAGGTTGCAAAGCCGTTCCGGGTTTTCGCTCCGTTCAGCCGCGGAGATCGTTTCGGTTGAGATTTTTTTTGAAAGTTCCGCATACTGGGCAAAGGATTTCTGTACGGCCCTCATCAGGGCTTCTGTTTCCGAATCAAGAGGCTCTCCGCTTTTTACGGCCCTGAAGGGCTTTACCCAGACTTTGACATGCTCCTTGTCTTCTTCGGCATTGACCACGATCCCCCTGTATTCTCCCTGCAGTACAATCCGGAAACCGCCGTCCGGAAGCCGCAAATGCTGGATGATCCGTACCACCGTTCCTACCGGAGAAGTGCTGCTGTCTTCTTTGGACTTTGTAGAGGCGGCAAAGAGCCTCAGTTCCTGCCTCAGGGCTGTTTCAACGGCAAGAACTCCCGGCTTCTGGGTTATAAAAAGCGGAGTCACCGTGTTGGGAAAGAGAACCAGTTCTTTTAAGGGGAGGAGGGGAAAGGATTCGGTAAGGGTCGCGGCGTTGCTGTCACCCAGAATATTCAGAGCGAGGCTGCCGGTTTTTCCCTTTAATGCGGAAAAGAACTGTGAGACGCCGCCTTTCATGCACTCTTTGCCAGCGGATGAATCTCCGGCGGTTCAGCCTTCTCCACCACTTCCTGGGTGATGGTAACCTGTTTTTCACCCTCTATTGATGGAATTTCATACATGATGTCGGTCATGATTTTTTCTACAATGGCCCGCAGTCCCCTGGCGCCGGTTTTTTGTTTGATGGCCGTATCGGCAATGGCGTTGATGGCCCCTTCGGTAAATTCAAGTTTTACATTGTCAATGGCCAGGGAAGCCTGGTACTGCTTGACGATGGCGTTCCTGGGCTCGGTGATGATCCGCTTCAGATCGCTCTGCTTGAGTTCCTCAAGGCTTACGGTAATAGGAAGCCTGCCGATAAATTCGGGGATCATGCCATAGTGGATAAGATCGTCGGGGTGCAGGGCATCGAAAAGTTCCTTGATGCTTTTGCTTCCTCTCTCGGTACTCTCCGCTCCGAAGCCCATTGGATGCTGAATCACCCGCTGTTCAATCATCTTATCCAGGCCGACAAAGGCGCCGCCGCAGATAAAGAGAATATCGCTGGTGTTTATCCGGATCATCTCCTGATTGGGATGCTTGCGGCCTCCCTGGGGCGGCACGCTGGCTACGGTGCCTTCGATGATCTTGAGGAGGGCCTGCTGCACGCCTTCGCCCGAAACATCCCTGGTAATGGAGACATTTTCCCCCTTGCGGGCAATCTTGTCGATTTCATCGATATAGACGATGCCCCGCTCGGCCGAGGCAATGTTCCCGCCCGCATTCTGAATCAGCTTGAGGAGGATATTTTCAACATCCTCGCCCACGTAACCTGCCTCGGTGAGGGTAGTGGCATCGACAATGGCAAAGGGCACCTTGAGCTTACGGGCCAGTGTTTTGGCCAGGAGGGTTTTCCCCGTTCCTGTGGGGCCGATAAGAAGCACATTTGATTTTTCAATTTCCACATCATCCGGTTCCTGGGCAGGGTTGGCAATACGCTTGTAGTGATTGTACACCGCCACGGAGAGGGCCTTCTTTGCCGCTTCCTGACCGATTATGTAGCTGTCAAGGTAAGTCTTGATCTCCCTGGGAGTGGGAATGTCGCCTGTAAACTGGGCCGCCAGTTCATGATCCTCTTCGCTGAGGATCTTCCGGCAGACTTCGACACACTCATCGCAGATAAATATGTCCTTGGGCCCCGCAATAAGCCGCCGGGCCATTCCCGCACTCTTGCCGCAGAAGGAGCAGATACGCTCAAAATTGTTTGTGTTGTTACGAAACTTTGCCATATTTCTCCCTTACCAGGACAGAATCTGCGGCTCCATAGCTTACCGCATCCTGGGCCGACATGTAGAAATCCCGCTCCATATCCTGGGCAATTTCATCATAACTCTTGCCTGTGTGGTGTGCAAAATATTCAATGGTAAGCCGCTTGAGGCGGATGATCTCCCTTGCCTGTATACCGATGTCCCTGGCCTGTCCCTGGGCGCCGCCCCAGGGCTGGTGTATGAGTACCCTGGAAGAGGGAAGCACCATACGTTTTCCAGGCGCTCCGGCAGCAAGGATGAGGGCCGCCATGCTGGCCGCCTGCCCGAGACATATCGTCTGTACATCACTTTTTACATACTGCATCGTATCGTAGATTGCAAGTCCGGCGGTAACGCTGCCGCCCGGAGAATTGATGTAGATGTTGATGTCTTTTTCCGTATCCTGTCCGTCAAGAAAGAGGAGCTGGGCCACGACAAGATCCGCGGTGATGTCGTTTATTTCACCGTCTATAAAGACGATCCGGTCTTTGAGGAGCCGGGAATAGATGTCATAGGAACGCTCTCCCTGGCCGCTCTGTTCGATAACATAAGGGACAAGGGTATTCATTTTTTCATTCATAATTATAATTTACCCATTATTGCCCACGAGGTCGAGATAATTCATTTTTTTTCCCGGCTTTAGTGTATTTTCCGCCAATAAAACATCGAAAAGTTTACGCTCCTTGATGTCCTCTTTCAGGTATTCTTTCATGGCATCACCCTGATAGTACTTCTTGATCTCCTCTACCGGACTTCCCATTTCCTCCGCCATGCGTTCAAATTCCTTTTCAACTTCATCGTCGCCGGCTTCAAGCTTTTCCTGCTCAATGAGGGTTTCCACAATAAGCCGGGAATGGAGAGCCTTGACGGCATCGCTGCGCCAGCCTTCCTGAATGGTCTCCTTGCCGTTTCCATCACCCGATTTTACCATATTTTCGGTGAGGGCTTCCGCATCCACCCCGAACTGCCGGGCCAGGTTCCTCCAGCGGCCTTCAAGTTCAACCCGAATCATCGACTCAGGTACGTCCACGGGGGTATTTTCCATTATTTTTTCCAGCAGCGCGTTGATCTTCAGGTTTCTAAGCTGCTGTTCCAGGTTTCTGTTGAGCCGTTCCCGGATGCTGTTCTTGAGATCGTCAAGAGTCTTGTACTTTTCGTCCACATCCTGGGCCAGATCGTCGTCCAGTTCGGGAAGTTTCTTTTCCTTGAGAGCGGTAAGCGTTACCCGGAGCTTCTTGGTTCTGCCGGCAAGATCCTTGTCGCTGAAATCTTCAGGATATGTCTTGTCGAAGTCTCTGGTTTCACCCTTCTTTATCCCCGCAATTTCATCATCAAAATGATAGAGATTGTAACCTGAACCCAGGGTAAAGACAAAATCCTGCCGTTCCGAGCCGGGAATAACATTTCCCGCATCATCACATTCGCAGTAGTTCACCGTAACTACATTGCCCTTTTCTGCGGCGTCTCCGTCGTCACGGTCAAGTACGATGGCGTTCCGTTCCCGGAGCGCTTCCAGTTCCCGGTTGAGATCCTCATCGCTTATGGAAACCTCGGGCGCTTCCGCTTCAATCCCCTTCCAGGCGCTTACCGTTACCTTCGGCAGCACATCGTAAACAACAGAAAATTTGAGATCCTGATCCAGATCCAGATCCAGTTTCGGTTCATCCTGAACGCGGGGGGTAGAGTAGGGCAGGGGCCGGTCTTCCCTGGTAAAGGCTTCATCCGCAAAGATGTCGGTAATGGATTTTTCGATGATCCGTCCCAGAGCCTCTCCCTTCAGGGCCTCGCCGAATTTTCTGATCAGCACTTCCCGGGGCACCTTTCCCCTGCGGAAACCGGGCATCTGAACGTTTTTGGTATAATCTTTCAACAGATCATCATACTGGGAGCGGACATCATTCTTTTCTACGGTGACGGTAAGTTTTACGCTTGATTTTTCCAGCCGCTCAAGTTCTTTGCTTAAAGCCATGGTCATTCCTTGTTTTGTAGAATACATGCGAGAGAAGGGACTGCGAGAGAAGGGACTCGGCCTCCAGCCCTCAGCGTCCTGCTTCGGGCTTCCGGCCCGCGGTTCGGCCCTGCCGGCGCCATCCTGGCGCCTTTTCTTCCCCTTGGTCAGCGGGCCGAACCGTTCGAGTCCCTTCTTTCTTACTGCGTGCGAGAGAAGGGACTCGAACCCTTAGGCCAAAGGCACCAGATCCTAAGTCTGGCGTGTCTACCAGTTTCACCACTCTCGCGCGTGCCTTTGCAGAGGCTGATCCCTAAAGTTGAGTAATTTTACCGGAAACGGGGGGCTTTAATCAACTGCCGTTGCCCTGGTGATGGAGGTGGCAGGCTATTCCACGGCTGCCTTCGGCTGTCCAGGAAGGGGCCTCTTTCCGGCAGAGAGGCATGGCTTTCGGGCAGCGGCTCTGGAATACACAGCCCGGGGGGGGATTCAGGGGAGAGGGGGCCTCTCCGTTCAGCCGTATCCGTTCCCCGTTTTGACCCGGTATGGCTGAAAGCAGGGCTTCGGTGTAGGGGTGGAGGGGCTGCCTGAAAAGTTCATCCCGTTCCGCATGTTCCACGATACGGCCCAGGTACATCACCGCTACCCTGCGGGAAACAGAACGCAGCACCCGCAGATCGTGGGAGATAAAGAGGGCGCTCATCTCTTCTTCCCGTTGAATGGCTGTAAAAAGCCTGAGAATCTCATCGCGGGTGCCTGAATCAAGGGATGCCACAGGTTCATCCAGGATCAGCAGTTTCGACTTGAGGAGGAGGGCTCGTGCGATACAGAGCCGCTGGAGCTGGCCGCCTGAACATTCGCGGGGGTAGCGTCCATAGAATTCTCTGCCCAGACCCACACGTTCCAGGACTTCGATTACCAGATTGAGCCTTTCCTTCCTGTCTTTACCAATCCGGTGGATCTTCAGGGCCTCTTCAAGGGAGTCTCCCAGTCTGACATGGGGGGAAAGGCTCGAATACGGATCCTGGAAAACCATCTGCATCTCACGCCGCAGGGGGCGCAGATCCGTTTCCTTTAGTCTGCTGATGTCCCGGCCCTGAAAAAATACGGAACCCCTGTCCGGTTTGAGGAGCCGGGCCAGGGTACGGGCGAGGGTACTCTTGCCGCAGCCGGATTCTCCCACAAGGCCCAGCGTCTCCCCTTCACGGATGCGGAGATCGACTCCTTCCACCGCATGGAGGATGGAACTGCGGCCCTGTATCTTTCCGGTTTTGAAATACTTGGAGAGCCCCTGCGCCTCAAGAACCAGGCCGCTTCCCGGCTTGGAGCCGCCGGAGACGCGGGCAAAGTTTTCCGTTTGAATCTTCGGCCTTTCTGCGGCAAGCCGGCCTTTTTCCAGAACCAGCGTCCGGCTGCAGTAGTCTGAAGCCAAAGCCCTGTCGTGGGTGATGAACAGCACCGCCATACCCAGATCCTGCCTGAGTTTGGCAATCAGCTCCATGATCCTCGCCTGGATACTGAGATCCAGCGCGGTAGCAGGCTCATCCGCGATGAGCAGCCGGGGATCTGAGGAGAGGGCCATGGCGATGAGGGCCCGCTGCCGCATTCCGCCTGAAAGTTCATGAGGAAACTGCATGAAACGTTTTGAAGGATCGGGAATGTCAACCCTGTTGAGGAGATCCAGCGCCCTTTCCGAAGCTTCCCTGCCTTTCAGTTTCCGGTGGAGTTTCAAAGACTCGACAATCTGGCTTCCGATGCTGAGCACCGGATTGAGCGCCCTCATGGCGTCCTGACAGATCAGGGCAATACGCCCGCCCCGGTAGTTTCTCATCTCCTGCCGGGAAATGTTCAGCATGTCCCTTCCCTCAAAGATAACCTTTCCCGAGTAGGAAACCTGCTTCTCGTCATGAAGCCTCAGTATTGACTGTGCGGTTACCGTTTTTCCGGCGCCCGACCTGCCCAAAAGGCCCAGCATTTCACCCCGCTCCAGGGAAAAGGAGACTCTATCAATAGCCTTTACAGGCCCCTTTGGCGTATTAAAACTGGCCGAAAGATTCTGAATGTCAAGCAGAGGCGAAACGCTCATTGTTCCTCCATCTCCATTATGGATTTTGAAAGCAGGCTAAAGCCGCTCGACCGGGCTTGTTCCAAAACCTCAATGGTTTCGGAACAGCCTCAACTTAGTTACTCTTTACAGGATTCAGGAGATCTCGTAAACCGTCTCCCAGAAGATTAAAACCCAGCACGGCAAGGCCGGTATACATACCAGGAAAGATTACCATCCATCGGGCCTGATAGATAACCCCCCGGGCTTCACTCAAAATACTGCCCCAGCTCGGTTGAGGAACAGGCACTCCCGCTCCCAGAAAACTCAGGGAAGCTTCCGTAATGATCGAAGAGGCAAAGACAAAACTAAGCTGCACGATGAGCGGAGACATGATATTCGGTACAATATGAAAAAAGATGATACGCCCCCTTCCTGCCCCCAGGGCCTTCATCGCTTCGATGTAGGGCTCCTCCCTTACCACCAGTGCGGCTCCCCGTACAAGACGCGCCATGTTTGGTGTATATGCCAGCGAGAGGCAGAGAATCACATTCCGCAGATCCGCCCCGAGAAGGCTCATCAAGGCGATTGCCAGAAGCGCCGGGGGGATGGCCTTGACCCCGTCGCAGATCCGCATGAGAATTTTGTCCAGAAAACGATTGAGGCCGGCGGCAAGGCCGAGAAGCAGACCCAGGGTCCCGGTAATAAAGCCCACCGTAAAGGCCGCTGCCAGGGAGATCCCCGCTCCGTGAATCACCCGGGCACAGAGATCCCGTCCCAGAGTATCGGTGCCGAACCAATGCAGGGCAGAAGGCCCCATGAGCCTCTCGTTTATGTTGATTGTATAGGCTGAAGTTTTCAGCAGCAGGGGCCCCAGCACGGCGCTCAGGATCATGAAAAGAGTAATAAGGCTTCCGGCCAGAAGGCGGCGGTTTTTCAACGCTTCCATTTCAGTCGTCCCCAAAGCGGACACGGGGATCGATCCTGGCAATGACAAGATCCCCGAAGAGGTTCAGGATCACGTTGAGCAGGGCTGCCAGCAGTACAAGTGTACGGATCACCAAAAAATCCCGCCGGCCTATGGAGGCCACCAGCAGGGAACCGAGTCCCGGTATGCCGAAGAGGGATTCGATCACCGCCGCCCCGGAGAGAATGGCGGTAAAACTCTGGAGGATGGGACTTATCAGTGTAGAAAGAATGTTGCGGAAAGCATGGCCGAGGAGAATACGTATCTCTCCTGAGCCTTTTGCCCGCGCCATGCTGATATAGCTTTTCCCCAGTTCATCCAGCAGGGAAGCGCGAATCAGACGCATCAGAAGTCCTGCGTGGATCAGGCCCAGGGAGAGGGCCGGCAGGGCAATCGAACGGAGATGCGGTAGAAGTCCTGCGGAAAGCGGCTTGTAGGCGGCAACGGGAAACCAGCGCAGGCGGACGGCAAAGAGCATCATGAGCAGCAGTCCCAGAAGAAAGCCGGGAAGACTGATGCCGAGAAGGGCCAGAATGGAAAGCCCCCTGTCCGCAAGGCTGTCCTTCTTTCCGGCGGCCAGCATGCCCAGCGGCAGGGAAACTGCCAGAGCGATAAACAGGGAAAAAAACGCCAGCGAAAAAGTCGGAAAAAGGTGTTCGATAATGAGACTTGAAACCCTTACCGAATTGGCAGTGGAAAGACCGAAATTCCCCCTGAACATATTCCCCAGCCAGCGGAGGTATAGCAGGAGAGGGGCCTCACGAAGCTGAAGCCGGTTTTCCAGGAGGACAATATCCTCCTGACTTGAAGCCTCCCCCAGGAGCAAAGCGGCCTCGTTCCCCGGCACAAGATAACCCATACCGAATACGATGAGGGAAACGACAAAAAGCACCGGCAGCACAGAGAGGATGTGGGGGATGATTTTTTTGCCGGGGAGATGAGCCATTAAAATGAGGATACTACTTCCGCAGCCCGGCATTCCAGAAGTAAAGTCCCCTGAATGCGACAATATTCTCAAGTTTTTTGTTCCAGGCATGGGTGCTGCCGAAGTGTCCCACATTGATAACCGGAAGGGAGACCCAGCAGTAGCCCTGGAGATCATCCCAGCGCCGTTTTGCCTCTTCCCGGTTTTCCGCGGAACTGAGTTCCCTTAGCAGCCGCTGCAGGGTCTCGTCTTCCGACCAGCCGGGATAGGAAGGCCCAAAGAAGAGCTTGAGTAAGGGGGAGGGAACCGAAACAAAGTTGGTAATGAAGATATCATAACGGGAAGGATCGTTTCGGTACTGCAGCATGGCGGCCCAGTCAACAATTTCAAGTTCCACCGGTATTTCAAGCGCTTCAAGCTGCTGTTTTAGTACCAGCGCGCCCCGGTCAAATGTGCCCATATTGGAAATGAGTATCCTTAAAACTTCACCCCGGTAATCCGCCTTTTTCAGAAGCTCTCTTGCCAGCGCCATATCCCGGCGGTTATAGTATTCCGCGCCTGCAGGGGAAAACCAGAAAGACTCAGGGTCTTCCATGTAGGAAGAACTCAGGGAATACTCTTCCCCGAAACATGCCTTGAGTATTTCCTCCGCATCGAGCGCTGCGTTGATCGCCTGCCGGAAGTAGAGCTTTGTCCCCAATCCCTGTTTTTTGTTGAAGATGAGAAGCATGGAACCCGCCTGATAACTTACCGTTTCCACATCCTTCATTGCCCTGAGCCTGGGAAGATCGTCTTCCACAAGGTTATAATCCGCCTGGAACAGGCCGGTTTCAAGACCTGCAAGACGGGTAGCGGACTGCGGCACGATTTGGAAATAGATTCTTTCGGTCACAGGCTTTTTGTATACTGCCCAGCCGTCCGCAGGCTTGTCCGGGTCTCCGTATGGCACATAGGAATCAAAACGTTCCAGAAGTATATACTGATTCAGTTTCCATTCGGTAAATTTGAAAGGCCCCGTTCCGATATACCGGCGCAGAAAGCCCCTTTCATCCTCATCCCTGCAGGCTTCGGCAGTTGTAATAACGGCAGGCTGGGCGGAACCGGCCATTATTTCAGGAAAGCTTAAGGCCGGGTTTTCAAATCTGATCCTCACCGTGTAATCGTCAACTTTTTCAAAACGGGATGCGCCGGCCATTTCCCGGACCGAGGAAAAACTCTCTATCCAGCGGTTCAGGGAAGAGATCACGTCTTCCGCATCCATAATTGAGCCGTCGTGAAAGGGCACCCCCCGTCTCAGGTAAAACGTTAAACTTCTCCCGCCTTCGCCTGTTTCAAAGCGTTCCGCCAGTTCGGGAACCGCCTCGGAAGCGGAAGAGAGCGTTACAAGTTTTTCCCAGATCGTGCCGTCCCCGATCTGTCTGGCAATAAGGGTAGAGTTCTTGTGGAGATCCAGGGAAGGGGATTCCTGCATCACCGCAATGTTGAGGGTTTCTTCGTAAAGGGCATGGCTTTCCGGCCCGCCGTCTTCCCGGCACCCGGCGAATAACACAAGACTCAGGCAAATTACAAGAGCCTGAGAAAGAATAACCGGGTTTTGAAACCGGCTCAGAAAGCTTCCCGTTTCTCTGTTTAGAACATGCGCCGCCATCACTCCATCTACAATAGATGTTTTAGAAAAAAAAACAAGGAGACAATCTCCGACTCTTTTCCGGTTTTTCGCCGCCGGGACGCCTCATTTCAAAATAGTACCGAATTACCGCTGTACCGAATTACCGCTTGACAAAGAAACAATCGTTTTTATATAGTAACTACAGGTATCTTTTGGCCTTTGTGTTTCATAGCGCCAAAAGGTACTTGAAAAGGTTTGTAATGTGGGGTATAAAACCCTGATGAACGCGCGGGAATAGCTCAGTGGTAGAGCGCGACCTTGCCAAGGTCGATGTCGCGGGTCCGACTCCCGTTTCCCGCTTAAAACGTAAAGATGAGCCCGGAAT
>JAIRNJ010000319.1 GCA_031258115.1 Treponema sp.
CGAGGGGAGCGAAAGCGGCAGCAGCTATTATCTTGTCTACAACAACGACTGGATCATGTTCTCCAGGGAAGAAATGACCCGCATTGCCAGTATTGTCTGCGCCCGAGGGACTAACTTGGAGATCCGGGACCGGCTTTTCGCCTGGTTTGAGAAGGAACGGCGGGATGTGCTTTCGTCCCTTTCCATGACGGATAAATTCGACCACAGGCTGAAAGAACTGACCGCACTGATAAAGAAGACCTTCAAGATCCGGCACGAGTAACCTGGGGTGTCACCCCCTGCGTTACACCGAAATTTCAACGCAAGTTCGTGTGGTTTGTGTTTGTGGTGAAACTGAGAATTGCTTCGAAAAATTGTATATTATTCTTTTGTGTTTGATAAGACATTTTTCAAAAATTGAACTATTCGGTGGTATCAGGGTACTTGGTACCGAATTTGTACGCCCTTTAGGGCGAAGTGCCATCCATCGACCCCGCTTTACCTACCTAAAGCTGCCGCATTGCCGGGCAGAAAGAAGGCCGGGGGTCCAATAATTCAAAGGACATAACCAGGCTGAAATACAGCCAAAACCTTCTTTATCCTCTTTGTTTTACAAACAGTAAAGAGAATTCGGGTATCATTTCGAAATTTCGATAAACAATCCCTAAGGTCAATGCGGAAGACTGGTAGCATGTTCGGACGGCGTCAGACAAAGCAGGAACATTTCACAACAGATTCAGGGATCTCATCAGGACTACAGCAAAGAAAATAGTAAAAGCCGAAAGAAATGTGGAAAGATATACTGTCTGAGCTGTAAAAATAGGTTCAATATTATAGTTCCTCGACATGGTAAGGTTGGCGGCCGCACAGGGAGTTGCGAAAGAAATAATAAGAGTACCCAGGTCCACACCCCGGAGCCCTAAAAGAATCAAAACCGGTGCCACGATGAAGGGAACCAAAATAAGCCTAAGCAGACAAATGCCGATAATAGGGAGAAATTCAGCACCGAGTTTTTTCAGGTTGATCTGGGCGCCAAGGAGGATTAACCCTATGGGTGCCGCGACAGCACCGATGCTGGTAATCCCGGTTTTCATAAAAAGCGGCAGCTTGATACTTAGCAGGGAAAAAATAATGCCTAACACGCAGGCAAGGATCAAGGGGTTGAGGGCAACATCAATGGCAGTCCGCTTAAGGGTTTCCCGAAGGTTTGTGCTATTGGCCTTGGAATGATACACCATGACAATCACGGTCAAAAAATTGTAAACGATGATGGTAATAGGTACAACAATAGCTGCTGCCCGAACTCCGGCTTCCCCAAAAATGCTTGCGGCCAAGGGATAAGTATAAATAACATTATTGGACCCGTAAGAACTTATAATGCATATAGCCTGTTTGCCTTTATCCTTAACGGTAAAGGAAAAAACGACCCAGGCCGCTGCCATAATACCAACCGTAAAGCCGGCAGTACAGATCACTAGAGCGGGATTGAAAACAACATTGTAGAAATCAATGGAATAACAGGCGTTAAACAGTTGGAAAACCAAAAAATACCGGTAACTGATACCACTGAGGAAAATTATTTGATGCTCTTTGATTTGCCCTCGCAAAGAAATGAAAACACCCAGAGCCATAGGAAAAAGCATGGGGGAAATCGCATTAAAGGCAAAAAAAAGTATGTCCATATTTTTCGAGTAAACAGCCTACGTGCATTTATTTACCACAAAATTGAAAAAAAGGTCCACAGGTTACGCTGATTTTCACAGATTAAGAAAGTCTTGAGGACAGAAAATCTGCGTAAACCTGTGGACGTTCATCTTAAGCATACACATGGGTAAACATTGATTTAGACTGCGTTATTTTGCTACTTTTACCAGAATATCTTGAGCCAGCTCGTAGAAGTCTTTTGCCGCCTGGGCAGGGGTTTTTACGCCATAGGCCACTTCCTGAGCAGCCTTAAGATATTCCTGGGTAATCTGGCTGTGTCCGGTTGGCGGGTTCGGCGACGGAGTGGTAACTTTGGCGAGGATGTTTACAAAATTCACCGATGCCTGCATGAACTTATCCAACGCAGGTACTACTGTTTCCTGAAGTACCTTTTCGTTGGCCGGAACCCCCTGATCAAGACGGTAGAGAATCAGGCTCCTGGGATCGTTTAGCCAAAAGTTGATCAATTTGGCCGCCGCCAGCTTCTTTTCCGGTGTGGATCGTGCATAAACCGCATAATGAGCGCCTTCGGGATATTCACCTGACTGAATTTTATTTTTTCTACTGGGAATCCGAATTATTCCCAGCTCTTTATCGGGGAATGTGGTATTGTAAAGCCAGAATTTATTCACTGGGTCGCTGTGGATAAGAACCTTATCCCGTGCAAGGAGGGTATCTTCCAAAGGGAGCTCGAAGTATTCCATTGAAGTAGCGGCATCGGGTATTACGCCCAGATCTCTAAGCTCTTTGTAATCAGTGAATAGATTTTCCAGGTCCTGCTGGGTAAATGCGAGCTTGCCTTCTCTGTCGTAAAAGTCACGGCCAGCCTCACGGGCATAATAACGCAAAACGCCGGCGTTAATATCCATGGTCCGATCTGCCATCATCCACTGGTTTCTCTTTCCCTGTTTGTCAAAAGCCTGGCGAACCTGCAGGCCAATCCGTTTTGCGTCTTCAAGTGTCCAGTCAAAGGGAGGAGGTTCAATCCCCAGTTCTTTGAATGCACCGAGATTGACGAATGACGATACGAAGGTAATACCCATGGCCATCATGTAGATTTTACCGTTGAATTTGCCGGTATCAATAGTGGATTGGGCCCAATTATCAACCGAGATAGTCCCGTTCTTGATGTAATCATCCAGGGGCTCGCAAACCCCGCGGGGTATATAATCGTTGGCATACAGGGGATGCATGGAAATGAAATCGGGAGCATTGCCGCCGGCTGCTTGAACGGACATCTTGTCCCAGTAGCCAGCCCAGGTAAGCGGTTCCCGAACAACGGTAATACCGGGGTTGGCTTTCTCGAATTCGCCGATGATCTTGCTGTACAATTCATGCCGAACTGTATCCCCCCACCAGGAAGCCCGAATTTCTACCTTGCCCGATGCGGAAGCGCTCCCGCCGGAGCCTTGTTGCCCTCCGCCGCCAAAAAGAGACAGGGCCATCATAACCAACATAGCCACTGCCATAAATAATGTCTTGTTCTTCATTGCTATACCTCTATACATGAAATCGTATTATTGAAAAGCGTCCCCTAACTCATCCGGTCTGGAAACGCTTTTTCAATCCTTATTACTCTACCGTCTTATCCAGCGGCAGCCCGGCATCAATATAAAATTGTTTGCGAGCCTCCTTGCCCGCATTGGTTGACATACGCTATTTTGCCGCTTTTGCCAGGATATCTTTAGCCAGTTCATAGAAGTCTTTTGCTCCCTGAGCAGGGGTTTTTGCGCCGTAAGCCACCTCCTCGGCAGCCTTAAGATATTCCTGGTTTATTTGGCTGGCTCCGGACGGCGGGTTCGGCGATGGAGTAGTAATCTTGGATAAATTATTCACAAAACTAACCGATGCCTGCATGAATTTATCCAAAACGGGTACTACTGTTTCCTGCAGTACCTTTTCGTTAGCCGGAACCCCCTGATCAAGACGGTAGAGAATCAGACTCTTGGGATCGTTTAGCCAGAAGTTGACCAGTTTGACGGCCGCCAGTTTCTTTTCCGGCGTAGATCCTGCATAAACCGCATAATGGGCGCCTTCGGGGAATTCACCTGACTGGACCTTGGCCTTGTTACTGGGAAGCCGAATCATTCCCAGTTCTTTATCGGGGAATGTGGTATTGTAAAGCCAGAATTGGTTGACCGGTACGCGAAATATAAGTGTCTTATCTCTTGCAAAGAGACTATCTTCCAGAACATTGTTGATGTACTCTATTGAAGTTGCGGCATCGGGTACAACGCCAAGGTCTCTGAGCTCTTTGTACAGGGTAAAGTAGTTTTCCAGGTCCTGCTGAGTAAAGTTAATGTTCCCGTCTTTGTCATAAACTTCACGGCCAAACTCACGGACATAGTAGCG
>JAIRNJ010000089.1 GCA_031258115.1 Treponema sp.
ATTATAAAGAATTACAAGCAACTAGCAGGGCCAGGACTCGAACCTGGGACCTCCGGGTTATGAGCCCGACGAGCTGCCAACAGCTCTACCCTGCGTTGTAATTGATATAATATACTACATTTCATCTGGAAAAGTCAAGGCCTTCGGCAATATTTCTTTTATATTGTCAATCGGTTTATTCGCAGGCGGGTCCAATACCCAGGAACCCGCTTTTGCAAGGAAGCTTCAGGGCGGTTTCACTATTGGTATCCGCTTTGGGTTATGGGTATTGGATCGCTCAGCCTTCTTCGGTTTCGGGGTTAAACCTTTTTAAATATACGAAACGGTTTTTTCGCCCTTTAGTACCTGTTCCAGATCCGCGAGAACCTTATCCACATAGACCGACATGGTATAGTACAGCCGGCCGCCGTTAAGGCAGGAGAGGCAGCGCCGGGTATTGGTCTCCCAGAATGTCGTCCGGTCACTGGGTCTGCCGTCCCTGTAGCGGTACACGATCTCCAGCACCGGCTTTGTTTTCGGTTTCTCCTGTTCGGGAGACAATTCGTCATACATGGCCAGGAGCAGGGTCTGGTAATAGGTGCGGAAATAACTTTCGTTCACTTCGATGTCCCCGGCCATGACCTTGAGATCATCCCCTTCGCCGGAAAGCCTGAAATTAACGGTTTTCTCCCTGCTTATCACATCCACTTCCGCCACATGATCAATAAAGGGAAGCACCATGATCCTGTCCATGATATCAAACCATGTCGTCGTGAGCCAGGTGATCGAAGAAGCCGGTATTTCAAAAACGAGGTTAAGTCCTTCCCGCTGAATGTACACGTTTCCTTCGTCTGAGGGTGCGGAAACCCGGAGGGAAAAATTCCCCTCACCCTCAATGCCTGTTACCGTTGCGGTCGAATAGGGTTTGTCAAGGCCCCAGTGTGCAAGATCGCCTGAGTTTTCGATGCGGCCTGCGATCCGGGTGGCGCTAAGACCAAAGAGGCCCGCAAAAGCCTTGGAGGTCTTGTCCATATTGAGATTTAGCTCCATGGGCTTCAGCATCCTCAGGGTATTGGGAAGAAGTCCTGTCTTTGTCTCGGAAGGATCCACTTCAAAGCGGCGGACGCTGATATCTTCACCCTGACGGACACTGCCCCCCAGGACTAGCTCGCTAAAAAGATTTTCCTGATACTCATTCTGCACCGCCGCGGGGCTTATTGTCTTGTCCAGAAAATCCAGGGGGCTTTTGTCAAAGAGATCCATGTCGGCGCCGTAAGCCAGATAGACTGCCGGGTCGCCCTGCTTCATCACATAGCAGTTGATCCGATCCGGCGCAGGATTACCCACGAGAATGGTAACTTCTTCCCCCCGGACAGGACGGATATGGGCCGCGGCCCTCGGCTTATCAAGGCCGAAGGCGCCGAGGCTTTCCGGCGTTTCGGCAACGATACCCCGCTCTTCAATACGGCTTGAAGTATTCAGCACCCGGTTGAGAAGATACGTATCCGCAGAAAACTCTTCCCAGCCTGAAAGCGCCGGTTTCGGCGCAGAATCCCCCCCGAGCACTATAGGCCCCTGCACATCCGCGAGAACCGTATAGCCCCCGCCGGAATTTTCCACGCGCACGGAAACCAGGGGGCTGCCCTCTTCCCCATCGTTTTCAAATTCAAGGATGTACTTTCTTTCCGCGGCCGGAACTTGGGTAGTAGTATCCGGCGCCGGGGCTTTATTCAGGATGAAGAGGGTCAGCACCAGGGCCCCCAGTGCCAGGATCATGACCGCAATAAAGATTAGTTTTTTAATCATCAGGAACCTCTTACTTATGCCGCCGCCTGAGCCAGACTACTATCCCTGCGATGAGCACACCCAGAGGCAGCAGCACCACAAAAATCGCCCCCAGAAGGAGACTCCGTCCGGTACTTATTCCCAGTTGATCCATGCCGAGACTCTTGTCCATGATATAGATACTGTCCGTCTTCCCGGCCAGGGTTCCAAGAATATCAAGGAAGTAGCCTGAATTGGCGAGGTTGGGACTTCCCAGAATGCCCCGGTTCAATGCCAGAGAGGAACCCGCAACCAGCAGATGGTTGCTCACCAGGTCGCCTGATGCGTTGTTCCTTGTCTGGGTCGAAAGAACCAGGGCCGGAACATTGCCTTCAAGCGCGTTAAGATTCGGCTCCCAGTCAATTCCCGCGTCGGAAGGCCGTATGCCGGCGCCGGCCGAATAACGGAGCAGAATTTTTACCCGCCGGTAACGGGCGGCGTCAAAGAGGGCTTTCAACGGCCGTGACTGGGGAACAATCGGGAAAATGCCCTGAGCCGCCTGGCTCCTTGAGTATTCTTCTTCGGCGTATTCCAGCAAACCCATAAAGGGGGAATTATTTATAACCAGATTTTGGTTTGATTCAAAGACGACGCCGCCTTCCACCTCAATGCCCCATTCGGCAAGGAAGGCCGCAAGATTCGGCAGCGGAGGCTGCTCCGCCGAAGCCAGATAGAAGAGGACGCGGTTATTCCCTTCATCAAGGAAGGCGTCCAGTTTCTTGAGATCCTCCACGGCAATATCCCTGGAGGGAGCGGAGAGGATCAATACCTTGGTCTGAGGCAGGATGGCTTCGGTCATGAGGTTCTGGGTTAGCACTTCCCAGTTGTTGAGCGTCAGAAGATCGGTAAAGGCGCTTATATCATCCTCCCCGTAGCCGCTCAACACCGATGCGGTATTTACCGTGCCGGAACTTACCGCGAGTATTGCGCTGGTCATGGCCTGTTCAGCCTTGGAAGAAACGATATAGCTCTGGAAGTATTGGGTACGGACATTGAAAAGATCCGTATATTTCAATACCCGGCTTTTCGTTTTGCCGGCAACAAGTATGTCGTTGAGTTCCAGATCCTGTCCGGGATAACGGGATGCAAAATCCGGATTCCGCAGCAGATCCACATAGGAAAGCCGTACCCGGCCGGAAAGCTGGGCATACTTGCGGATAACCTCGTTTGCCTGCACGTAGTAGTCGACAGGAGCATTGGCGGTGAAACGGTCTTCGGTATTGAGCACATAGATATCCACATCGGCATTCAACTCCGAAAGGTATCTCTTTGTGTCGTCGCTGATCTGGAAGATCTGATTCTCCGTAAGATCGATATTGAGGGGGAACTTCTTGAAGAGGGCTGTAACCACTACGTTAAGAAGTACAATAAACACTATCACTACCACCGTAATGACGGTGGCCACTGCGCCGAAACGAAGCTTCCGGCTCTTCAAAGGATTCCGTATCATATCTGCCTCCTATGACCAGCGCCGTTTTTCCAGCACCCGGGCGGTCAAAAAGAGAAAGATCCCGCAGACACTGATGAAGTAAAAAAGGCTGCCGAGAGCCATTATTCCGGAACTGATCGGCTCATAACGGCTGATAAAGGACAGGGCCCGTACAGCCGTCGATATTCTCTGGTTGCTGATAATCTGGGGAAGCACATCCAGCACAAATACTCCCATCATGGCGGTAAATCCGCCGATAGCGGCAATTGCCTGGTTTTCCGTCAGGGAAGAGATGAACTGCCCGATGGAAAGGAATGAAAAACCCAGAAGCAGCAGAGCGATGTAGTTACCCCAGATCATCGCCCAGCTCATGCGGGCCATAAAACTCAAGGTCGCCGCATAGACCAGGGTGATGCTGATCCCCATGGTGAAAATGATCGCCGCGGCGAGGAATTTACCCGTCACAATGGCGGCAAGGCTTATGGGGGCGGTGAGCAGGGCCTGATCGGTTCTGTGCCTCTTGTCTTCGGTCATAAGCCTCATGGTTAAAAGGGGTGTCAGAATGGTAACAATGGTAAGAAGCCCCGAAAACACCGAGTTGAGGGATGAGCGGTTACTCATCAGGGAACCGGTAAAAAAGAAAAAACCGGAAAAAAACCACACCACGGCCAGATATACATAGCCGATGGGGGACGTAAAGTAGGCGGAAAGTTCCCGCTTTATAATGGCCTGCATTATTCGACCTCCTCCCCGGATCCACCCTCTGCGGCAGGGCCTTCCACGGGCTTTTCATTCCCGGCAAGGGCGCTGATTGCGGCGCTGTCTCCGGCGGTAAGCCTTAGGAACACGTCCTCAAGGGTCATTCCGGTTTTCCCGAGGGAAAGCAGGGGCCAATTCTTTCCCGAGAGCAGGGCAAAGATCTCCCGGCGGGGGTCGGCTTCCCCGGTTTCGATACTGTACTCCCAGGCGCCGCTCTCCACTTCGCGCAGAACTTCCACGGAAACGATACCGGAGAGGCCCTTCAGAAGGGGCATCAGTTCTTCCCGCGGGGCCTCCGCACAGAGGACAAGCCTGTTGTCCCTGCTGGTCTTGGCCGCAAGTTCTCCGGGGCTGCCGTCGGCAATAAGCAAACCGTCATTGATGATGATGATCCGCTCGCAGACCGCCTGGATCTCCTGTAATATATGGGAAGAAAAGATCACGGCACAGCGTTCTCCCAGCTTCCGGATAAGTTCCCTCACTTCCAGGATCTGTTTGGGGTCAAGTCCTACCGTGGGCTCATCCAGGATAAGAAGGCTGGGATTCCCCAGCATGGCCTGGGCCACTCCTACCCGCTGTTGATAGCCCTTGGAGAGGTTCTTGATGATTCTGTTTCTTACATGGCCGATGCCGACCGAATCGCAGAGATCCGCGATGTGTTCCCTCTTGTTCAGTTTGATTTTTTTAAGATCATACATGAAGGAGAGGTAAAACTGCACCGTCATGTCCGGGTAGAGGGGAGGCCGCTCGGGAAGATAACCTATCTGCCTCTTACAGCCTATAGGGTCTTCAAGGATCTCCCTGCCGTTCACCGTAACCGTTCCCTCATTGGAGGAGGTGTATCCGGCGATAATGTTCATGGTGGTTGATTTTCCCGCGCCGTTGGGCCCCAGAAAACCGAGGATCTCATGATCCCCCACGGAAAAGCTGATATTGTTCAGAACTTTCCGCGCCCCATAGATTTTGGTTACATTCTGCACGTTTAACATATCAGTATAATAACAAAATCCTTAAGATATTACAATGGAGAACGCGTGGAGCTGTTCCAATACCCGGCGATCCGGCGGGATCTTCTGGAACAGGCTCGGCTATTGATCAAAACTGAAAGGTGATGTATATTCAACTTATTGAATATTAAACTTATTCAGTATATTGAAAAGGGGGGCTTATATGTCGCTTAAATACGGATTGCTCGGTCTCTTAAATTACGGAAAGATGACCGGCTACGAACTGGACAAAACCTTTAAGGATTCCCTTGCATTTTTCTGGCAGGGAAAGACCAGCCAAATCTACCGCGAGCTGAACGCTATGGAAAAAACAGGCTGGCTCAGTTCGGAAAGAGTGGTTCAGACGGATAAGCCGAACAAAAAGCTGTACTCGCTCACGGCGAAGGGCAGGCTGGCCTTCATGGAATGGCTTGACGCGGCGAATCGTGCGGTGGAAGAAATGCTCCATGTACGAAGCTCCTTTCTGATGCGTCTCTTTTTTGCCGGAGATCTTCCCCGGGAGAAGACTGCGGCAATGCTTCAGGATTTTCAGGATAAATGCCGTCAAAGCCTGCAGGGAATGAACGGGATTCCGGAGCATGTCGAAAAATACAGGGTATTGATTGCCAGGCCTCAAAATAATACCGGACATGAAACGAAGTTTCATGCAGATCCCGCACGGCTGAATGTTCCGGAACACGCAAGTTTTTGGCTGATGGTCGCCGATTTCGGAAAAAGCTACTACCGGACGGCGGAACAGTGGGCCGAAGCGATGCTCTTGCAGTTGGAAAAAGACAGGGAGAATACATGAATATACTGCTTATTAACGGCAGCCCCAAGGGAGAAAGGAGCAATACCCTAAAACTTGCAAATGCCTTTATCGACGGAATCAGGAGCCTGGAAAATCATCCTGTAGACACGATTACTGTTACCCAAAAAAATATCGGGCCCTGCCGGGGCTGCTTTGGCTGCTGGGAAAAAACACCCGGTAAATGCGTCATCGAAGATGATATGGGCGGCATTCTCGAAAAATATATGAAGGCCGGTTTGATCGTCTGGAGTTTCCCCCTGTACTACTATTCGGTACCGGGGATCTTAAAAAATCTCATCGACCGCCAGCTTCCGCTGTTCCTCCCTTTTATGGGCGGACGCAGCGACGGCATGGGAAGCGGCTCTCATCCTCCCCGTTATGACTTGAGCGGACAGCGGCACGTGCTGATTTCTACCTGCGGTTTTTATTCCGCCGAAGGGAACTATGACGGCGTACTGAATCTCTTTGATCATATATACGGCAGGGATAATTATAAGGGTATCTTCTGCGGACAGGGGGAATTGTTCCGTGTCCGGGAACTGCAAAGCCGTACCGGCGCCTATCTGGAACTGGTACGGCAGGCGGGTTCCGAATATGCCCGCGGTTCGGTCGCTCCGGAGACGGAAGCCGCGCTGAAGGAACTGCTGTACCCCAGGGAAACCTTTGAAGAGATGGCGGACGCCAGTTGGAATATTAGGAACTGCGCAAGAATAAAATGCCCTGCATTTTATTCTGATTGCTTACACAATAAGGAAATAACATGCCCAAACGGTCATGTTATTTCTGCGCAGATCCTTGGGGAAAACGGGCGGGAACAGGAGGCCCTGCGCTTCACCCGTCAGATGGCGGCCCTCCACCGGCCAAAGTCCGGGAACGGCAAAGAAATAATACTGGAATTCCACTATACCGATGTGGACGAGACCTACCAGATCCTCTTGAACGCTGAGGGGCACAGGGTTCTGACCGGTACATTTGCGCCCTACACAACCCGGATTGAAACACCCCTGAAGGTGTGGCAGGACATTGCACAGGGAAAACTCTCGGGACAGGAAGCCTTGATGCAGCATAAGTACCGGGTTCTCGGTGATTTTGACCTTATGCTCCACTGGGACGACTATTTTGCGGAAACAGGAGAAAAGCCGCGCAGGGCAGTACAGGGCGGGAGAGAAAAGAAAACCAGCATGATAATCCTCCTTGCCCCCTGGATCGTGACATGGACAGCCCTGCCGATACACTCTTTATGGGGAGGCGCCGCAGGTATTATAGCGGCTGCGGTAATGCCCCTGTTGTACCTTGCATGTAAGCCTGTGGTTTTTGAATATATCAGTATATCCGCGGTCTCGTGTATCTCCCTTGCGGCGCTTCTCGGAGCGGACACCCGCATGATAGTTCCGCTGTCCTACGGACTTTTCGGCCTTATGTGGTTCATCAGTACTTTTCTTAAAATTCCCCTCACGGCATGGTACTCGCAAAACGCATACGGAGGGGAGCAGGCCCTGTCCAATCCCTTATTTATGCAAACCAACCGGATACTGACTGCATGCTGGGGCATACTCTACCTGCTTACCCCGGTATGGACATGGATTTTGATGGGGACAGGCATTTCTTTTCTGACAGGGGCGCTTAACTCCCTCCTGCCCGCACTGCTGGGCATATTCACCCGGTGGTTCCAGAAGTGGTATCCGCCCAGATTCGCCCGGGCCCAGCATTTTTAGGAACTGCGCAGATCCTTAGCAGTTTTTCGGCCTACGGCCTACAAAACTGCTTTTGCATTTGCATACGCAAATGCGGTTTTTAAGGTAGTCTGTCTATAATGTGTCTACATTATGGACACTAATTAAACAGTTCTCGCAGAGCGGCGCGGTTGCCTATGCTGTGGGGGTCCGCAATGCCCTGATACATCTCTTCAATACGGGTGTGGTAGAAGTCTCGTACCTTGTGACGCACCAGTTTCATGGTAGAGTTAATCAGGCCGTTGTTCTCGTCAAAGGCGCCCGGGATGATGGCGAAGGAAGCGGGCCGCCACTGGGAAGGGATGGCCTTGTAGCCGGGCAGATGCCGGAAGGCAGTGAGATCTTCCCGGACAAGATCGATGATCCGGTCAAGGTTATCATCCGAAAGTACCGTTCCGCCGGCGCCGCCTGAGACAATGCCGGCCTTTTCCACTGCGGCCTTGAGTTCTGCGCTATTCAGCGTGACAAGAGCTCCGGTAAATTTGCGCTGTTCATTATAGACCATGATCTGATTGACAAAACGGGATGTGTTGATCACTGCCTCTTCGATGGCTTCCGGGCTGTACTTTTCCCCGTCTGCGGAGATGAGCAGAGCCTTCTCCCGGCCGATTACTACAAGGAAACCGTCCTCATCCCTGTAACCCAGATCCCCCGACCAGAGACAGCCGTCCCGCAGAGTTTCCGTAGTTGCCTCAGGATTCCTGAAGTAACCCTTCATCACGGAGCCTCCCCGGGTCACAATCTCCCCAATCTCGCCGGCGGAACATTCCCTCCCGTCCTTCATGATCCGTACTTCCAAATCGGGAATGATATTCCCCGAAGTACCGAACTTGTGCCGTTCAGCCGAATTGGCGCAGATGATGGGGGCGTTTTCCGTAAGGCCGTAGCCCTGGTACACCGGCACTCCGATTGCATTGAAAAATTCCTGCTGCCGGATCTCCAGCAGAGCGCCGCCGCCGATGCAAAATTTGATATCCTTGCCGAAGAAAGCGCGGAGCCTGGGAAAAATAAGAACATTGGCAAGAGTCCTGGGTATAAATGTGCTGAAGCGCCGCCAGGGCCCCGGTTTATCAAAACCGTTTCCCGCATATTTTATACCGGCCTTGAGTCCTGAGTTGAAGAGAAAATAGGCAAGTTTCCCCTTGGCCTGAACGCTCTGGATCATCTTCTTCATGAAGTTGCCCGTAAGGGCCGGAACGGTAAGCAGAAAATCGGGATTAACTTCCTGCAGATTGGAGGGCAGATTCCGGAGCGCGGCCAGGGGGCCTCCTTCAGAATCCGGAAAGTACATGGCAAGCCCCCGGTAGAGGAATATGTAGAGCCCTACCGTATGGGCAAAAGAATGATCCAGAGGCAGCATGATGAGGGACTTCCAGCCATGAGGCACATAAACCACCTCCGCCGAATTGAAGGTATTGTGCAGATAATTCCGGTGGCTCAGCATGATCCCCTTGGGGTTACCGGTAGTCCCGCTGGTATAGGAGATCGTCACCGTATCGTCGGGAGAGATCGTATCTTCAATTTCATCAAGACTGATTCGCAGTTCCGGCCCTTCCCCTCCGGCGGCATCAAGAAGATGCTTCCCCTGGCCAATCAGTTCGTCATAATAGAAGAGATTTTTCCCTTCATGCAAGGAAAATTTTTTGGCAAGCTCTTCGGTATGGGTATTTTTGGGCGAGATACAGACAAGGATGAGGGAACTTGACGGGCCCAATGCCTCCGTTCCCCTCTGGAAGTAATTCTCCGAAACCAGAAGAGCCCTGGATTCGGAATGTTCCAGCCGGAAAACCAGTTCCTCCCTGGAAAGCTTGGGAGAAAGAGGGGCTGAAATGCAGCCTGCTTTGAGAAGGCCGAATTCGGAGATAACCCAGGAAGGCCGGCCTTCCGCCAGAATGGAGATGGTATCTCCCTTTTTATAGTTCATCCGCAAAAGGGAAAGAGCAAAAGCGGAAGACAGCCTGTCCGCTTCCTTGAAACTTATGGTCTGCCAAACATCCCCTGTTTTCCCTCCCAGATAGGGAGCATTACCGTATTTTTTTGCCCCGTCATGGAGTAATTCAATAACTGTCTTTATTTTTGCCACTTTTTCTCCTCCGTGTTTATGGTTGCGTCTGTCTATATTATAGGCAGACACTATTATATCATGAAACTCATGTTTTGCAAGTAAAATGACAAAGAGTGTGAATTTGTAATTTTGGAGCCCGCTCAAGGCTCTGGGAAAGACCGGGGAAAAAAGTTAGGATAAAGCATGAAACAAAAGAAGCCTTTTTCAATCGTCCATGAAGACCGGCATATCCTGGCGGTAAACAAGGCTGCGGGGCTGACCGTGGGAGGAGACCGCTGGGATGAGGGAAAGGAAAGGCTGGACAGGCTTTTGGAGGCGTTTCTTACTGAGCGGGACAAGGGAGAAAACGAGAGAATCTATACGGTTCACAGGATCGACCGGGATACATCGGGCATTGTGGTTTTTGCCAAAGATGAAGAAACACTCAGGCGTCTTTCGGGAGCCTTTGAAGGCCGGGAAGTATACAAACGCTACATTGCCGTCATCTGCGGAAGACCGCCCTGGAAAGAAGAAACCTGCGATCTGCCCCTCCTCCCCAACGGGAACAAGAAGCATCTTACCATCATCGACAGATACCAGGGGAAAAAATCCCTGACCCGCTTCAGGCTTTTGGGCAGCGCCGGAAACTACAGCGTGGCGGAAGCCCTTCCCGAAACCGGCAGAACCCACCAGATCCGCGTTCACCTGGCGGCTCTGGGCTATCCTGTGGCCTCCGACCCCCTCTACGGCAACGGGAAACCGGTATTCCTTTCCAGCATAAAACGGGACTGGCGGGGGGATCCCTACAGTGAACGGCCCCTCCTTGAGCGGCTGGGCCTCCATGCCGCAGAACTCGTACTGCCGGTTTGTGACAGTAATACTGCCGGCCATGTTCCGGGGGAGGCTGATCCTGAAAATTCAACCGAACATAAAGCGAAGTTTTATGCAGAAACCCTGCGCCTGTCCGCCCCGTTAAGCCGGGATCTTTCCGCGCTGATCAAACAGATGGGAAAGTGCGGAGGCTTTAGCGTTTATACACCATAGATTCAGGTTTGTCAGGTAAAAAATAAATTAACCGCGGAGGAGCGAAAGGACATGGCACATATTTCTTCCCTCACTTCGCCTTTACGCGCCCCGGCGGTTAATTCTATCAAGCGGCTGTCAGAAATTTACTTCTTCGCCGCAAGCCATGCGTTAAGCTGTCTCCGCTTTTCCGCTATGATCCGGTCTATACCGGCGGCCTTGTATTGCTGTATCATCCGCTGATAGTAATTTTCCAGGGGCTGGGCGCCCGAAAGAATGGCGTATCTGAACTCTTCGTAGAGATTCGCACACGCCCCGATTTCCGCTTTTACCGGATCCGCGTCAAAGGAGAATCCCAGGGCCACGGAAGGCGCCACAGTGGCGTTATATGCCCGCAGACGCGCCACATGGTCCACCGGATAGGTACTCCACCACTTGCTGATAAAGGCGTTGCCGTTTTCCCAGATCACATTTGGAATATAGGTCAGATTCGCGGGGTCAACTCCCTTGGGGAAATCTATCCGGCCATCGGGCAGGGTTATATAATTGCGTCCCTCAATGCCAAAGTTGGCCAGGTTGTGAATCTGCGGATCAGACATCAGGAGGTTCAGGAACATCATGGAGCGTTCCGGGTTCGGAGCGGAACGGGGAATGGCGAAAGCGCATTCATAACCGGTAAAGGTAAGAGCGATGGGCGGCTCAAGGATAACCTTGGTGTATTCGTACTTGCCGCCGATGCCGGCGCTGACTTCGGCTTCAATCCCGTTCTTGCTCTGGCCGCCGATTACCTGAATCTTGTCGTCCCGAAGCGCCGCGGTGTGCGCAAAATTGGGGGTCGCGGTTTCCTTGTTGATATAGCCCGCCTGGTACCATTCGTGCCACAATTTGGCGATCCGCTGGAAAGCCGGGTGCTCGTACTCGTTGACAACCTCAGCCTTTTCGTTTTTGTAGATCCGGCCGGGGCCGTCTCCAAGTACCTGGAAACCCATGAGATCAAGGAACGCGCCGGCGTTATTGTAAATCGCAAAATCGGGATTGTAGGCCTTAAACTTTGCCCATATCGCCGTCATGTCTTCCATCGTTTTTACTTTGGAAAGGTCGACTCCCGTGGCGTCCACATAGTCCTTGCGGATAACATAGCCGTAGGCGCCTCCTGCTTCCTTCGGGGTCGGAATGGCGTAGAGTTTTCCGTTTACCCGGCAGCCTTCGAGGTTGTACTCGATCATGTGCTGGGCCATGTCCTTGCCGTAAGCGGCATAGAGCTCGTCCAGGGGCAGGAAGTAATCTTTGGCGATCATCTGGTGATAGGGCAGCGATACGGTGCTGACCAGATCAACCTTTTCACCTGACGCCAGCATCAGATCGATTTTCGTCCCCCAGGAACCCCAGTCAAATACGTGCATTTGAATCTTCGCGTTGATCTTCGGCAGGGTGAGTTTGCTGATTTCAGCGCTGATAAGATCGTTATCAGGTTCCTCCAGATTTTCAACCCAATACCAGTCAATCGTTACCTGGTTTGCGGTACTACCGCCGCCGCCCGCGGCTTGCCCGGATTGTGATTGTTTGCCGCCGCCTGCAAAGGCAGCGGTTACCGACAGAATAAGCAAAACGCTTATCATGGAAAAAAAATGTTTCATCTTTTTCCTCCTATAAAAAAATATAGTAATACGGCTTTGGTCAAAAGGCCTTCACCGGCATTACACCGATTCAAAATCAACCTTTCACCGAACCGAGGGTCAAACCCCGGACAAAGTACTTCTGCAAAAACGGGTACGCCAGAACAATCGGGCCTATACCGAATATGCTCATGGCCATCCGGGCGGTTTCGTTGGGCAGGCGTACCCGCGCGGCCGCGGCGGCGTCGGGGATAAAACTGCTCGTGTTAAGCACCTGGATCGAGACATTGACCCGGTACATCAAGAACTGAAGGGGGAACAGCTTTTTTGTGTCAATAAACAGCAGCGCGTTGTACCAGTCATTCCAGTAGTTAAGGCTGACAAGAAGCGCTATTGCCGCCAGCCCCGTAACCGACAACGGAAGTACAATGCGAAAGAAAATTTGCATCTCTCCCGCTCCGTCAATGACAGCCGATTCAATTATCGCGGGGTGGATGTTTGCCGAAATAAAGGTACGCAGAATAATCACATTAAAACCGTTTACAAGCAGCGGCATGATCAGGGGAATGATCGTGTTTTTCACCCCCAGCATCTTTACATACACGAGGTACCAGGGGACCAGGCCGCCGTTGAAAAGCATGGTAAAGGCTACAAAAAAGGCAAAGTGTCTGCGGAACGGAAAGTCTTTTCTCGACAAGGGGTAAGCGATCATGGCAGTGATAAGGGTTCCCAGAATCGTACCGGCAACCGTGACCACAATCGATACCATGTATCCGCGCATAATCTGCCTGAAATCCGACAAAACAAATTCGTAGGAACGCGGGCTCAGTACGCGAGGAATAATTTTGTACCCGTATTCCGAGATCGCCGCCTCGTCCGAAATGGATATGGCGAATACAAGCAGAATCGGAAACAGGCAAATTACGCAGATAAAGATAAAGAGCATGTGCGTAAATACACGCGCCCATAATGGCGGACGATCCGGCGAAGTTCTATATTTCATTTTCATAACCGGGCCGCGTGCCCGCCGCCTCCTTTTAAAACATCGCGTTTTCCGGGCTGATCTTACGGGTCAGCAGATTCGCCGACAAAACAAGAACAAAGCCAACCAGTGCCTGATAAAACCCCGCCGCGGCGGACATGCCGAAATCGCCGGTTTTTGCCAGCGCGTTGTACACATAAGTATCGATCACCAATGTTGAAGGGTACAACATTCCGGAATTCATTGTTGTCTGAAAGAAAAGTCCGAAGTCCGAATAAAAAATTCTTCCCAAAGCCAAAAGGTTGATTATGATGATAAAGGGTTTCAGCATGGGAAGGGTAATGTAACGGATGCGCTGCCGGCGGCTGGCCCCGTCAATTATCGCGGCCTCGTAATAAGTCTGGTCAATACCGCTTATCGCCGCGAGATACATCACGGAATTGTACCCCGCCCATTTCCACTGGCACACGACATTGAGGATAAGCGGCCAATACCGGTACTGGCCGTACCATTCCACAGGTTTGATCCCAAAGAGCGGCAGAATCGTCCTGTTTACAAGGCCGTAATCGTAGCTTAAGAAAGCGTAAACGCAGGAAGCAATCCCGACATAAGAAATAAAATAGGGAAGAAAGATGATATTCTGATATATTTTTGCTATTTTTTTATTTGTGACTTCATTTATCATAACTGCGAAGAAAACGGCTATAATCGTTCCGCCGGTCATAAATGCAAAGTTGTAGAGGAGCGTATTCCTGGTAATCTGCCAGGCCGATCCGGACTTGAATAAAAATTCAAAATTGCGGAATCCCACCCAGGGGCTTTCAATCAGGTTGCGGATAAAGCCGGGATGACTGTACTTGATGTTTTTGAAGGCGATGACCGCCCCCAGCATAGGGATATAATTGTTGATAATAAGAATCACCACGGCAGGCAGCATGAGTACAAGCAAGGCCCGCCAGCGCCAGACATCAAACAAAAAACCCTTACGCTTGCCTAATGGCACAGTAACTACCTCTTCCATCCTAAGCTTTGACAGGATCAGCGGAACCGCGGATAAGCAGATCGACCGGCGGGCATGGTCCGTGAGACCCTCCTCACGGTTCCTCCTTATCCTCTTTTACGGCCCATACTCGGCCTTATACAGCCAATCGGCTGGATAATCAATGGTAACATGCATATATTAATATGTCAATAAAAATTTTTATATCCTATAATATCTATAATGATATATCAATTGCTAGAGGACAATACCAACGGAGCGGTGGACGCGCCTTCCACAAACCGTGCCGGAACCAGAATATCCCCGGCCGGAGCGGAATTTTTCCCCGTGATAAGTTCATGGAGCGTATCCACGGCTATTTTGGCGAGGGTTTTTTCATCCTGGTAGAGATGGGTAAAGGGAGGCAAAGGCGAAATTCCCCGGGGGGCGTCGAAACAAACAATGGACAAATCTCCGGGAACAGCCAGCCCAAGCTGATTAGCCGCCTCCTGCAGCAACACGGCGCTGGGGTACTCCGCGGCGAACGCGGCGCTTATCTCCGGATGGGATTTCAGGTGATCCTTTACAATGGCGGTATTTTCCGCGATCACAGTATCGTCCAGAAAGGGGTAGTGCCAGATAAACAATCCACAGCAAAAAAGGGCCGGATCCGGAACAATGCCGACCTTTAACAGTGCATTGATGAACCCTTGTTTACGATCCTCGACGGTGGAGACATTACTGATGGGTCCCGAATAAAAGGCTATCTTCCGGTGTCCAAGACGCAGGAGGTAATTTGTCCCGGTCTCCGCGGCCAGCATATTATCCGTAGAAACGGAAGGCAGCTCCAGACCGCGCAGTTTCCGGTCCACGAGAACCAGGGGTTTCTTTTTCAATACCAGCCTGAGAATATCCGCGTTGTAGTATTCCCCAAGAACCGGCATAAGAAGAATTCCCGCCGGGGTGAGTTCCGCCAGGGCATGTATCGTTTCGGATTCTTCGGAAACCGAATCGCGGGTATGTTTTAAGAGCAGATGATAACCCAGATCACCGCAATTTTTTATCGTCTCGCAGACAAAAGCGGCGCCGAAGAAATCGCGAAAACTCGGCATCAACAGGCCGATAAAACCGGAACCGCCCATGGCCGCGGTTTTTCCCCCTCCGTTCCCTATAAAGGAGCCTTTCCCGCGAAAACGGGTGATGTATCCGCCCGCCGCAAGCATTTCCAGCGCCCGTTTACTGGTTATGCGGCTTACACCGAATTGCTGACAGAGTTCCTTCTCGGTCGGCGCCCTGTCCCCGCCCTTCAATCTGCCTGAACTGATCTCTTCAAGCAAATAATCGTATATACGCTGATAAAAAGGTCCCGTCTGCATTACCGCCACATTCTCCACCGGCCAATGATCTTATGATATAAATGATATATCTTTTTTGGCGGATATTGTCAAATCGTCCTTGATACTTCCATACAATTTAATATATACTGCACTCACTAAAAGAACCTTCAGTTCCCCGGCTGTAAAACATGCATTTCTAATAAAGGAGAGTTTTATGGGAAAGACATTGGCGGAGAAGATCTTTGACGCCCACACGGTAGACAAACCTTTTGAGGATACCTGGGTATTAAAACTTGACCGGGTATTCTGTCACGAGATTACCACCCCCATCGCCATCAACGATCTTGTTTCAAAAAATCTTGACAGGGTCTTTGATGCGGAAAAGATCAAGGCGGTCATCGATCATGTGAGTCCCGCCAAGGATTCTGCCACCGCGGAACAGGGGAAAATTCTGCGGGACTGGGCAAGAAGGCACAACATCAGGGACTTCTTTGATGTGGGCAGAAACGGCGTATGCCATGCGATCTTCCCGGAGAAAGGTTTTGTGCGTCCCGGTTTTACGGTGATCATGGGGGACAGCCACACCTGTACCCACGGGGCCTTCGGAGCCTTTGCCGCCGGGGTCGGTACCACGGATCTGGAAGTAGGCATATTAAAGGGGGTGTGCGCCTTCAGAAAACCGGAAACTCTCAAAATAAATCTTAAAGGTTCGCTGCCTGCAGGGGTCTATTCCAAGGATCTTATCCTTGCGGTGATTGCAAAAACCGGTGTGGCCGGTGCCACCGGCAAGGTGATGGAGTTCCGGGGGAAAGCCGTAGAAGAGATGAGCATGGAAGGCCGCATGACGATCTGCAACATGGCTGTTGAAGCGGGGGCTACCAGCGGCGTCTGCATGCCCGACATGGTTACTGTTGACTATTTATGGAAGTACCTGAAGGAAGGTAACGACGGACAGAAAAAGTACGCCTCAAAAGAAGGAGCCCTGGCCGCTTTTACCCAGTGGTGCAGTGATGAGGACGCGGTATACTCCGGTGTCGTCGATATTGAATGTTCTTCCCTTGAGCCGCTGGCAACGGTGGAGTACAAGCCCGACAGGATAAAGCCGATCCGGGACTTAAAGGGAACAAGGGTGGATCAGGTTTATATCGGTTCCTGTACCAACGGACGGATTGAAGATCTGCGGGCCGCCGCCGCGGTTTTGAAAAACAGAAAGATTGCTTCTCATCTGCGGGGAATTCTCGTCCCGGCAACCCAGGATGTGTATGTCAAAGCCATGGAAGAGGGGCTTATAAAAATCTTTCTGGATTCGGGATTCTGTGTAAGCAATCCCAGTTGCGGCGCATGTCTGGGGATGAGTAACGGCGTTATCGCCGCCGGGGAAGTCTGTGCCTCCACCACCAACCGGAACTTCTGGGGCCGCATGGGCAGGGGGGGCATGGTTCACCTGATGAGCCCCGCCAGTGCTGCGGCAACGGCGGTTGCGGGTACAATCGCAAGGGCGGAGGATCTGCAATGAAGACATTCGGAGGAAAGGTTCTGTTTCTGGACAGAAACGACATTAATACTGATGAAATAATCCCGGCACGGTACCTCAACGAGAGCAGCAAGGAAGCCCTGAAACCCAGACTGCTGGAAGATCTCAGGCTGCCCGGCTTTGAAGGCGGACAGGACATAGACGGAAAGGGTGCGCTGCTGAGCAGGGCAAACTTCGGCTGCGGCAGTTCCAGGGAACACGCTCCCTGGGCGCTGGAGGTAAACGGTATAAACATTGTCATTGCCGAAAGTTTTGCAAGGATCTTCAGGCAGAACATGTACAACTGCGGTATGATAGCCTGCGAACTGCCCAAAGAGACACTGGATGAACTTTTCCGTGATTTTGCCGGGAAAGAAACTGTTCTGAGTGTGGATACCCAAAAGGCGATTCTGCATTTCAGGGCCGGCGCTAAAGAGAAATCGATCCCCTTCAAACTTGAAGGTTTTGAAAAAGCCCTGGTGGAAGCCGGCGGATGGGTAGAATACGCAAACCAAAAATATTAATTTTTACAGGAGCAGATCATGAAGAAAACAATTACTGTTGCATTAAAAGATCCCGCGCTTGTCCTGGCGGCAAAGATCGTGTACGGGCAGCGGAAGGCATGGTGTGAATTAACCTACAGTCCGCTGCATCTCAGCTTTATGCGGCCCCGTTCTTCGGACAGGGGAATGGACCGTCCCCTGCCCCTCATCGTGTGGCTCTGCGGCGGCGCTTTTATCGAAATGGATCGTAATGTCTGGATTCCCGAACTTGCCTGGTTTGCCAAGCGGGGCTATGCCGTTGCAAGTGTGGATTACAGCACCTCATACCGCAGCCGTTACCCGGAAAACGCCGAGGATATAAAACTGGCGATCCGTTATATGAGAGCCCATGCGCCGGAGTTTGGCATCGATCCCCGGCGGATTGCCATCATGGGCGAATCGGCCGGCGGCTATCTCAGCGCCTTCTGCGCCCTGACCGGAAAGGACAAAGGCTACGATACCGGAGGCCATGAAGACTACTCAAGCGAAGTACAGGCGGCCGTTCCCTGGTATCCCCCCACGCGGATGGTGGAGATGGATATTAGCCCTGAAAAACTCATCGTACCCCATGATATTGCAAACTATGCCGATCTTACAAAACTGGTAAAGCCCGGCGCTCCGCCATTCCTGATCCTCCACGGAAACAGCGACGGTCTTGTGCCGCTAAGCCAGGGGGAACTGCTCTACGAGGCTCTGGAAAAAGAGCGTGTCCCCGTTGACATGTACGTCATCGAAGGGGCCGAACA
Source organism: Treponema sp. (assembly GCA_031258115.1). Classification (GTDB taxonomy): domain Bacteria; phylum Spirochaetota; class Spirochaetia; order Treponematales; family Breznakiellaceae; genus JAIRNJ01. Next base: position 18,304 of record JAIRNJ010000089.1, read on the forward strand.
TGGCGATACGGCGTTTCTGCAAACTGAGGTAAAGGAACTGATCCTCGAATTTTTGAAGAAGACTATAGCCTGAACTTGACTGTCCGGAAATGCTGCACTAGATTTGAAAGATGTTTAGCATTACCGTTACGCCCCGCTTCGGGGACATGGACATTCTGGGGCATATCAATAACACCGTGCCTGCGGTCTGGTTTGAATTGGCCAGGAATCCCCTGTTCAAGATCTTCGATCAGGACATGAGCCTCAGGCGGGAAACCTTCCCCCTCATCATGGCCCACACGGACTATGACTTCGTGGATCAGCTCTACTTTCAGCATGATGTGGAGATTCGCAGTTGGGTGAGCCGCATCGGGAACAAGAGTTTTACCATCTACCACGAGGCATGGCAGCAGGGAAGGCTCTGTGTAAAAGGCAGCGCCGTGGTGGTTCACTACGACTTCAATTCGGAAAAGAGCACTCCCCTCCCGGAGGACAAAAAGAACCTTTTAATGGAACACTTTCTCCTGAGGACCCGCACAGAAATAACCTGACAGAAATAACCTGACCTAATGGCCGTGTTATTTCCTTATTGCGTAAGCAACTAGAATGAAATGCGAAGCATTTCATTTTTGCGCGGCTTCTAAAGACCCAGCATGATGCCTGCCGCTCCTCCCAGGGCTATGTAGACAACCGGGTGGAATTTCAGCTTCCTCAGGGCGATGAAGATCCCGGCGCAGAGAAGACACTCCTTGCGGCGGAGTATTGTGTACCATTCCTGCCATTCGGGGTTGTAGAGGGCCAGTTTCCAGGCGCCGAAGACTGCCGCCGCCAGAAGTCCTGCGGCAGCGGGCCTCAATCCCGCAAATACTACGGCAACAATACTGTTTTCCTTAAAATCTTTTAGGAATTTCGCGGTAACAAGAATGATAACAATTGAGGGAACTATCATGCCCAGCACGGCAATGATTGAGCCTGCAATCCCCAGGGCCTGAAAACCGGTCTGGGCGCCCATATTGATCCCTATGGCGCCCGGAGAGGACTGGGCCACGGCAAGAATATCCCCCACCTTTTCCCGTGTAAGCCAGCCGTATATGTCCGCCAGATGGAAGAGAAAGGGCAGGGTTGCCAGTCCTCCCCCCACGGAGAAGAGGCCTATCTTGAAGAATTCCACAAAGAGAAGAAGGGGATTCATGAAGCCTTCTTTGCCGGCCGTTTAAGAAAAAAACCTGCAAGCCCCGCGGCAAGAATGATCGGCACAGGAGAGGCAGAAACAAAGGCCGACAGTCCCAGTGCGATGATAAAAATTGCAACCGAGAGCCTCCCCTTAAAAACCCCCCTGAAAAGCTTCAACACCGTATCAAGAATAAGCGCGCAGACCGCAAGGCGGATACCGGCAAAGGCATGCCGCACCACGGGGTATTCGGCAAAACGCTGAATAAAAATGGACACAAGGATCATAAAGGTAAGGCCGGGAAAAATAAAGCCCAGAGTAGCGGCAATGCCTCCCGGAATGCCCCTGCGTTTGGCGCCGACAAAGGTTGACAGATTTACTGCGATAACACCGGGAGTGATCTGCGCTATGGTGTAGTAATCCATCACCTCTTCCATGCTGACCCAGTTTTTTCTCTCGATCAGCTCCCGTTCAACTACAGGAATTATGGCGTAGCCGCCGCCAAAGGTCATGATGCCGACCCGGAAAAAGGTAACAAAGAGATCCGTCAGATCCTTCATTGCAATTCCTTCTTCATTGGAATTATTCGATAACCCGGCTGCTTATCGGCCAACCCGTGGCTGGCTTGCAAGTTTTGACCTGCAGGCTCAGTTCCCTGAGCTGTTTATCGCTTACCGCGGAAGGACTGTTATCCATCAGGCCCTGGGCGAAGGAATTCTTGGGGAAGGCGATAACCTCGCGGATCGAACTCTCCCCCGCCATGATCATGACAAGACGGTCAAGTCCGGGAGCGATACCGCCGTGAGGCGGAGCTCCGTAACGGAAGGCTTCGGTAAGGAAACCGAATTTCTCTTCGGCCTCCGCAGGATCAAAGCCCACGATCCTGAAGACCTTCTTCTGCAATTCCGGATCGTGAATCCTGATGGAACCGGAAGCCAGTTCAAAACCGTTGAGCACAAGATCGTAGAGATCCCCCTTCACGGAACCGGGATCCTTTTCCATGGTTTCATGGTACTGTTCCTGCGGCCAGGTAAACATGTGGTGAGCCGCCTCCCAGTGGTTTTCATCTTCGTTAAATTCAAACATGGGAAAGTCCACTATCCAGCAGAATTCAAAACGGGAGCCGCCTCCCGGAGTTTTGCCTTCGCCGTCCGCGAGGGTGAGCCCAAGATCCCTGCCAAGCTTGCTGCGTACCGCCCCCAGGGCGGTGTTGGCGATCTTCCGTTTACTGTCCGCCACGATGAGTATAAGATCCCCGGTTTCGGCGCCCATGGAAGCGACAATATCATTGGCGAGTTTCCCGCCGGCAGGAGAACCCGCTTCATCGGCAAAGAACTTTGAAACCCCTCCCTCCAGAACCGGCGCGCCGGGAAGTCCTGCAACCTTCATCCAGGCCATGCCCTTTGCCTTGTAGATCTTTGCGGTCTCTTCAAGCTCCTCAATCTGCTTGCGGGAATAGGAGACGGTTTCACCGTTTTTCGCCTTGCCCTTTACAAGGAGGGCCTTTACCCCGCCGCCGGGAAGTATCACGCCGCGTTCCGCCGCGGCCTGCCTTTCGGCCTCACCTGCGGCGAGCGCGTCCTTAAATGCCTGGAAACCGCATCGTTCAACAAAGGGGGCAAAGTCCTGCATCTCCATGCCGAAGCGGAGATCGGGCTTATCCGTCCCGTAGCGTTCCTGCGCTTCTTCAAAGGTCAAACGGCGGAAGCCGGCAGGCAGATCAAAATCCAGACATTTTTTGAACACATGGGAGAGAAGACTCTCCGTCATCTTCAGAATATCTTCCCTGTCCACAAAACTCATTTCAATATCGATCTGGGTAAACTCAGGCTGCCTGTCCCCCCGTGCGTCTTCGTCCCGGTAACAGCGGGCAATCTGGAAGTATTTGTCAAAGCCTGCAACCATGAGTATCTGTTTGTAGAGCTGCGGCGACTGGGGCAGGGCATAGAAATGCCCCGGATAAAGCCGGGAAGGAACAAGATAGTCCCGTGCGCCTTCCGGAGTCGATTTGATGAATGTCGGCGTTTCAATCTCGCAGAAACCCTGAGAGGCCATCCATTCACGCACCGCAAAAGTAACGTCGCTGCGAAGACGGATCTTCCGCTGCATCGAAAAAGACCGGAGATCCAGGTAACGGTACTTCAGTCTGAGATCCTCGCCGGCCCTGCTCTCCTCTTCAATCTGGAACGGAAGTACCCCGGAACGGTTCAGGACAAGGATGCGGCGGGCCACCACTTCAATCTCCCCGGTGGGCATTTCACTGTTCAGCATGTCGCCGGGCCGGGCCCTCACCTCCCCCTCCAGCGCGATGCAGTACTCGTTGTGGAGTTCCTCCGCGATCTTTGTCAGCACGGAAAAAGCTTCCCCTCCGATGATTTTTTCGGTATCCGGCTCCACCACCGTCTGGGTAATCCCGTAACGATCCCGAAGATTGATGAATGATATGCCTCCGTGATCCCGCTTGCGGTGCACCCATCCGTTGAGAATCACGGTCTTCCCCGCATCCGCCTTTCGGAGTTCCCCGCAGTTTGCCGTACGCTTCATTGTTTCCATAGCTTGACTATAAACCGCACAAAACAGGCTTTCAAGATCAGAAAACTTGACAGATCAGAAAACTTGACGTGCCGAAAGGAGCAATCTACACTAAAAACATGAATTTTGAACTGAGTGATGAACTCATGGACGATATCCTCTTTTCCATGGAAGATCAGGAAACAGAGTTCTGCATAGATACCCAGAGGGGGATAGTGCTGAACCGTGAGGACATCGCCGAAGGGGCCGAAGAGGCGGAGAAAGACCGCTTTATTTATATCCCCGACTGGGATTCTTCGAGCGGCTTCAGACTGATGGAACATTTTGCCGCAAGCCTCCGCAATCCCCTGCTGCGGGAGGAACTGGGCGCAGCGCTGAACCAGGGCCGGGGGGTGTTCCGGGCCTTCAAGGACATTTTAAGCCAGTACCCGGAAGCGGAAAAACTCTGGTTTGCCTATAAAGAAAAGGAGATGAAGCGGGAAATTATCCGCTGGTATAACGCCCTGAGGGAAGAGTGGGGCATGAGTCTTATCGGCCTTGAACCTGAAGATACACGGGATCTCGTGCTGGAAGATTTCCGCTTCCGTGAATACCGGGAAAATGATCTTCATGCGGCCCAATCCCTTCATGCCCTCTGCCGGGAGGAATCTCCCTTAATGGAAACTTTATGGATCTTCCCGGCGGAATACTCCCTTGTTGCGGAAACCGGACACGGAGATTTTGCCGGTTATATCGCCGCCGCGGAGAAGGCGGGAATTCTCCATATATATGCCCTTGAGATCCGGCATGAGTACCGGGGGCTCGGTTTGGGAGAAACTCTTTTAAGCCGCTTCCTGGAAAAATTTTCTCCCGCCGCGGAAAAGACAAACGGCATAGAGAGGATAAACATTGAGCTTCCCCGGATCCATGAAGGTTTCTCCCGTGTCCTGCTCCGTTTCGGCTTCAAGGCCCAGGTGGTAAGCTATAGTCTGGAAAGGCCGGCAGGGTCTGAAGCAGGCGAAGGCTCGTTTTAATCCCTAACTCTGCCCGGAATTACCCTCTCTAATTCGGGAAAGAGCGTACTTCACTTCTTCGACTTCTTCTTTGAGGTAAATTTTTTCTTCAAAGTATTCCGGTTTTATAGGGGAAAGGCGGGGCTGTTATCGCTCATTGAAAAGCAGTATATCCTCGTCCCGGCTAATGGTCATTAATACTTCGCTTGCCATCACTATTCCCTTCTCTATCTCCAGGATTTCATTTATCTTCCACATTCACCGGTTCCTCCCTTTCGGTTTTGCAGGCAATGTCAAAACGCATTTGCCAGTCGGTAAGGCCGTCGATGGGAGGCTCGTTGGCGCTTATGGCGGTTACGGATACCTCCTGCCCAATCAGCACGGAAATCAGGCGTGAAAGCGCCCCCTGGGATTGCGGGGTGGGTTTGGTAAACACCGCCTTGAACACGTTGTCGTAGCAAATGTCTATAGGATCATCGCTGTCATCAAACCGGACT
>JAIRNJ010000174.1 GCA_031258115.1 Treponema sp.
ATTGCGTTGATCGGCATTATTATGCTCGTAGGAATTGTGGTAAATAACGCGATCTTAATTCTTGATTACTACGGCCAGCTTCGAAAAAAGGGCGCGGAGGTTAAGGAAGCGCTTTTGGAAGCCTGCCCGGTAAAACTAAAACCTGTTCTCATGAGCAATATTGCCATTGTTCTTGGGATGCTTCCTATGGCGCTGGGGATCGGTGATTCCGGCGCCGAAATCAGGCAGCCCATGGGAATAGTTATTGTCGGCGGTATTATTTCTTCCATGGTTTTGACCTTGCTGCTCATTCCTGCCCTTGAATACCTTGCTTCAAAAACCACTAAGGAGGCCGCTCATGGTTGACGTGAAAAAAATATCGGTGGTTTTTCTGCTTTTTATAGGAATCACGCTGTTTTCATTACATGGGCAATCCCTGGAAACAGGCCTTTCCCTCAACCTTGAAGAATATTTAGAAAGGGTGAAGGCCAATAATCTGGATATTGTTTTGTCAGGACAGAATATTCTCTCCGCCGCAGAATCGATAAAACAGGCGCGCTCTGCTTTCTTACCCTCAATAGGAGCCACAGGGGGTTATATCCGGAATCTGCGCGACAGATTGCAATCCACCCCGGTTGCCGCAAACGGACTGGAACCGGTAATGGGCACACCTGGTGCAGGTATCTATCCCCTTATCTACGAAGACAGGGACGCTAATTATGATAACGAATTAACCGCCGCGGTTGTGCTGGATCAAAAAATATTTGATGCCGCCGCGCTGGCACGGTACCGGCAATCAAAAACAGGCAAGACAATGCAGGAAACGGTTTTTGATTATACCCGGCAGATGGTCATTACCGCCGCTAAAAAATTGTATGCCCAGACACAGTTGACGGAAGCGGTACTGGCGGTAATGAAAGAAGCCGAAAATGCTTCTGAAGAAACATATCGCAATATTGAAAGGATGTATACGGCGGGAACAACAACAGAACTTAACCTGCTTATGGCGGAAGTTGACTGGAAGAATAACAGCACTGCGGTATTTGAAGCAGAAAGAAATATGGCCCTTGTCATGCTGGCATTGAAAAATTTGGCTAATATCCCGCCTGAAACCGCGATAACCCTGACGGAAGAAGCGGGACAGTTGCCGGAACTGCCCTCCATGCCGGATTTGATCAATGTATTTACTGTGCGCCCCGATTACCACATTCAGCTTCTCAGTAAAGAATTAGCGGACGAGGCGTACCGGGCATCCATAGGGACATTTTTACCTACCGTCTCCGCGCGTTTTGCCTACGCCTATGGGAATATGGGCGGATATGAAGGAAAGGGTGATTGGAACGCCATGAATTATTCGGTTCCGCAGGTAAGTCTTAATATTACCATTCCCCTTTTTACCGGCGGTTACCGGACTTCCCTTGTCCGCAACGCCAATATAAACCGGGAACAGGCAGAAATTACCATTCAAAAAAAGCGTAATGAGATTGAACAGGAAATGACAAGTCTTATGTTAAAGATGCGGGAGGCACAACAGAAGATGGACTCCGCCGGAACCCTGGAAACAGCGGCTTTACGTGCAATGGCTCTTGCCCAAATTTCTCTGGAAAACGGCATGGGGACACGGCTTGCCGTATCCGAGGCAAGCGCCAATCTTTCCAAAACCCGGCTTAATTTCCAAAATGCGGTTTTTGAATACCGTAGCGCGTATTACGACTGGCTCTTGGCGGTTGGCTGTGGAGCAGACCTATAAATATTCTAATTCGGAGGCAAGTGAGTTGAAAACAAAGGTTTTTATTTTGTCTATGGTTTTTGTGGCGGTGTTTTGTTTTGCCGAAGATGAAGGGCTTACAATAATCCCCCTTCTGAATTACGATTTTGTCTCACTTGAAAATCAACAATTTCACGCGCCCGGAGGGGGAGTGATAGTGTTACAGGGAGATCAAAAACCTCTCTTGTCTGAAAAATATAATAATCTACTGGTTGGATTATTTTATAAACCCTATGTTTTGAAAGAAATTTTGCCGGGATATTCGGAATCATATCATGATGTTGATTTTGTAATCGAAAAGAAAACAGGACCCCATCTTATACAGGGTATTTTTACCACCTATTCTGACAAGCCGGTATACGGAGGCTTTCATACAACTTATTCCAGTATAGGATACGGCTATGAATTGATAAGGAAAGGAAATTTAAATTTGACCCTGGGGCTTGCGATAGGGGTCGGTGATTTTGGAATCGATCTTCCCAATGGCGCCACGTTTCCCCTGTTCCCCATGCCGATTGTCAGGTTTGCCTTTAATGCGCCGTGGGTCAATCTTTTATACGATCATCCTGAATTTAGCTTGACCCTATGGCCTGAAAGCAGGATCCGCGTGGCCGGATCTGTGCGCCTGGATACTTATAACTTTCATGACATACACGACATGCGATTTAACACTACCCTATGGTACCGGTTTTTCGACAAAAACTCCGAAAAAGGGGACTTTTTGGGAATTGGCCTGGGTATACAAAACACCGGGCAAAATGACGGCGCTGATTTTTCCCTTGGCGAAAAAGACAAGAAGTATGACATGAATTATTATTCCTCATTTGGCATACTGGATGCCGGCTTTATAAAATTAAGCGGCGGGTATATTTTTTATGGCAGGGAAGTTTACGGCGAGGATCACCACAGATCCACAGGCAAGGGGTTTTTTATCAAAGTGGAAATGTTATACCAATTTAAAATGAAAGGGTAAATCGTTTGCCAGAGGAGATACATCACGGGCAATTAAGATTGAAATAGCAGTTTCGTTGGCAAAAGAATGAAAGAACCGCTTGATTTTATCTTGGTACGATTGTATTACCGACTCTTTGTCCGGCCTCGCTCCGCAGCAAAGGCGGTCCCCGAATGGGACATTGACCTGCCCGCCATGAAAGCCATTTATCGGGGACCGCAAACCAAAGAACAAAACCACTTTGCGGGTATGACGATGGACTTTTACATAGCAGGTGATGGCGAAGGTGGGGAAACACTCTGCGGCGGCCTCGGCGCTATCCCCGCCGAAGCCCAAACCGCCCTTGACACCATGAGCGCCCGCCGCCGCAAACAGTTTCTACGCCGCCTCATAGAAGAAGGCGACCGTGTTTTCAGAGCCGCCTGGGAAAAACAGAATATCCTTCATGGGTCTTAGGTACAATCTTGTTTCGATTATTCAAGCGTCTCAAATTCTTCATCTTTTATGTATGACCATGGCAAAAATATATGCTTACCGTTAATTTCAATCTCTTGCCAGGGGAAACAGACATTCTTTTCAATTTGAGCAACACCGTCAACCAATTTTATCGCGTTATCCGTCTCATGTATACCAGGATAATTATTTGGATTATATAAATATGCAACTATTCTGGAATATTTTTTTTCGTCAAGTTCAAAAATAAAATCCCCTGTACCCTTTTTCATTATTCCTACATAGTTCGATTTTTTTGTATCATCACAATATTCATTTCCCCGTAGCTTTATCTCTCACATCTGTTCGTCAGAAATACGAACCCCTACGTCATATTTGTTTGTGTCTAATTGGCATTTGATACTCAGACCGGTTCTTGTTTGGGTATTGCTTATTAAGTCAACGATGGTTCCGTTCATATTCCGCCTGTTCCCCCTTCCTTACTTCCTCATATCTCCCCTCCATCGCCGCCAGTGCCTCCTTAAGCGCCCCTTTCCGCTTCTCCCTCAGCGCAATCTCCTCCGGTATCCTCAGCCCGTCCTCAAGCGGCCGGCTATCCGCATCCTCCGCTTTCGCCAGTAGTTCCTCCACTTCCTTTTCCGCTTCCTCTATCATCTCTTTCGCCCGCTGGTAGCTCACCGCACTATGTTTGCTCGCATTCGCGTGTATCTTCGTCCCGTCCACACTGATGTTCCCAACCTGCTTCATATACCCCAGCTCCTGCGCCATCACCAATACCTTCGTAAACGCCTCCTTGAACGC